>JABMNQ010000162.1 GCA_013204495.1 Candidatus Pelagibacter sp. | reverse complement strand
GCTGTACTTCCTATTTATGATGAATTAAAAAATCATCCATCTATTAAACATATTTTAGTTAGACATGAGCAGGGTGCTGGTCATGCTGCTGAAGGTTACGCAAGATCAACTGGTAAACCTGGTGTTGTATTAGTTACATCAGGACCTGGTGCAACAAATGTTGTAACAGCTTTAACAGATGCTTATATGGATTCAGTTCCTCTGGTTTGTATTTCGGGACAGGTGCCAACACACTTAATTGGGACAGATGCCTTTCAGGAGTGTGATACAACTGGGATTACAAGACCTTGCACGAAACACAATTGGTTAGTTAAAGATATTAATGATTTGCCAAGAATAATGCATGAAGCGTTTGAAGTTGCGACAACTGGTAGACCTGGACCAGTATTAGTTGATATTCCAAAAGATATTCAATTCGCTAAGACAAAATATTCTAAACCAGTTAGAGAAAAAAAATCAAATGTAAAAGTTTTAAATAGATTTAATCAAAAGGACATTGATCAATTAATTGAATTAATGAACAAAGCTAAAAAACCTGTTTTTTATACTGGTGGTGGGGTTATTAATTCAGGACCAAAAGCAAGTGAACTTTTAAGAGAATTAGTTAAGTTAACTGGATTTCCAATTACCTCAACATTGCAAGGATTGGGAGGTTACCCAGGAGAGGATAATCAGTTTCTTGGAATGCTTGGAATGCATGGAACCTATGAAGCTAATAATGCAATGCATGATTGTGATTTACTCATTAATATAGGTGCAAGATTTGACGACCGTATAACAGGAAAAATAGATGAGTTTTCCCCACAATCAAAAAAAGTTCATATAGATATAGACCCATCTTCAATTAATAAAATTGTAAAGGTTGATATATCTATTGTTGGAGATGTTGCTGATGTAATTAGATCTATAATAAAAACTCTAAAAAAGAAAAACTTAAATTTAGAAAAATCTAATAAACAAAAAATTTCACAGTGGTGGCAACAAATTCAGAAATGGAGGAAAAAACAATCTTTAAGTTTTATTAATAGTGATAAAATTATTAAACCTCAACATGCCGTTCAAAGACTTTATGAATTAACAAAAAATCAAGACACTTATATCACGACAGAAGTAGGCCAGCATCAAATGTGGGCAGCACAACACTATAAATTTAACAAACCAAATAGATGGATGACCTCTGGTGGATTAGGAACTATGGGTTATGGATTGCCAGCAGCAGTGGGTGTGCAAGTTGCCCATCCGAAGAAATTAGTTATTGATATTGCTGGTGAAGCTTCAATTTTGATGAATATGCAGGAGATATCCACTGCAGTTCAGTATAATTTACCTATAAAAGTCTTTATTTTGAATAATCAATATATGGGTATGGTGAGACAGTGGCAGGAACTTCTACATGAAAAAAATTATTCTGAAAGTTACTCGAAAGCTCTACCAGATTTTGTAAAGTTAGCTGAGGCATATGGGTGTGTTGGTATTAGAGCAAATGATCCTAGTGAATTAGATGAAAAAATTGAAAAAATGATCAATACTGATAGACCTGTAATTTTTGATTGTCGTGTAGATCAAGATGAAAATTGTTATCCAATGATACCTTCTGGAAAACCCCACAATCAAATGTTGTTAGGTCCAAATGATCAAGAAGCTAATAAGATCACAGGAAAAGGAAAAGCTTTAGTTTAAATGACAAAATCTAGATCAGCATATAGCACTCCAAGTAAATTAGGAAAAATTGATACACACATTATTGTGGTATGGGTCGATAATGAAGCAAGTGTTTTATCACGTGTAGTAGGGTTATTTTCAGGTAGAGGATACAATATTGAATCTTTAGCAGTTGCAGAAATAGACCATAAAAAAAATCTTTCTAGAATTACAATTGTAACGACAGGGACGCCGCAAGTTATTGAGCAAATTGTATTACAATTAAAAAAACTAGTCCCAGTTCATAATGTTGCTAATTTTAAAAGAGAAGATAAAAATGTAATTTTTAAAGAAATGGCACTATTAAAAATTGTTGCAAATGCTGTCAAAATTAAGAAAGCTTTAAATACTTGTAAAAAGTATAATCCAGTTATATTAGATCAAACAAATAAATCTGCTGTAATTCAAATTACCGCATTAAGAAGAGAAATAGATAATATGATAAAAAATTTAAAACCACTTGGTCTTGTTAGTGCCTCAAGAACTGGAGCGGTTGCAATGACTAGAGGTGCAGAAATTTTAAATTAATTACAAACAGGAGAAAAAAATGAAAATGTTTTATGAAAAAGATGCAGATGTAGAGCTAATTAAAAGTAAAAAAATAGCAATTTTTGGTTATGGGAGCCAAGGACATGCTCATGCCTTAAACTTAAAAGATAGTGGAGCAAAAGAAGTTGTTGTTGCACTAAGAGATGGTTCAGCAAGCAAAGCAAAAGCGGAATCAAAAGGATTAAGAGTAATGAATATGTCAGATGCAGCCGAATGGGCTGAGGTTGCAATGATATTAACTCCAGATGAATTACAAGCTTCAATTTACAAAAATCATATTGAGCAAAGAATTAAAGAAGGCACAAGTTTAGCCTTTGCTCATGGATTAAATATTCATTACAAACTTATTGATGCTAGAAAAGATTTAGATGTATTTATGGTTGCACCAAAGGGACCGGGGCATTTAGTTAGAAGTGAGTTTGAAAGAGGTGGTGGGGTACCATGTTTATTCGCTGTTCACCAAAATGGAACAGGTAAAGCAAGAGATCTTGCACTATCATATGCGTCAGCAATTGGGGGTGGAAAATCTGGAATTATTGAAACAACATTTAAAGATGAGTGCGAAACAGATTTATTTGGAGAACAATCAGTTCTTTGCGGTGGATTAGTTGAGCTAATAAAAAATGGCTTTGAAACTTTAACTGAAGCTGGCTATGAGCCTGAAATGGCATATTTTGAATGTCTACATGAGGTGAAATTAATTGTAGATCTAATCTATGAAGGTGGAATTGCCAATATGAATTACTCTATTTCCAATACAGCAGAATATGGCGAGTATGTATCTGGTAAAAAGATAGTAGGTAGTGAAAGCAAGAAGAGAATGAAAGAAGTTTTAGCTGATATTCAATCTGGCAAATTCACAAAGGATTGGATGAAGGAATGCGAAGGCGGTCAAAAGAACTTTTTAAAAATGAGAAAAGATCTTGCAGACCATCCAATTGAAAAAGTTGGTGCTGAACTTAGAGCTATGATGCCTTGGATAGGTAAGAAAAAATTAATAGATAGTGATAAGAATTAATTTTTACTAAAAACCCAAATCGGCCTAAAATATAGCTAAAATATAAAAATTATTTTGCAATCTCTAATATAGATTGTATTATAGATTTTCTAAAATTATTGGCTATGAGCGACAAAAATAAAGTTTTTATATTTGATACTACAATGCGTGATGGTGAGCAATCACCAGGGGCATCCATGAGTCTTGAAGAAAAAATTCAGATTGCAAGAGTTTTTGATGAATTGGGGATAGATATAATTGAAG
>JABMNQ010000161.1 GCA_013204495.1 Candidatus Pelagibacter sp. | reverse complement strand
TTTTCAAATTTTTCAATTCTCTCAATATACTGAGTACAAGCTTCTACAGATGAGATTTGACCTGACTTTAAATGTTCAACCAATTTATTGGCTGTAAGAGAAAATATATCTGTCATTTTAAATTAATTAATCTGCAAATAATGTTTCTGGCAACCACAAAGCAATACCTGGAAACATGTACATAAGGAACATTGCAAATATTACTATGCCCAAGAATGGCATAATTCCTGCAAATATTTCCATTAATTCAACATTCTTCTTTTGAACACCTTTTAAATAATAAGCCGACATAGCCATAGGAGGTGTCAAAAATGATGTTTGTAAATTTAAGGCAATTAACATTGCAAAGAAATAAGGATTAACATCAAATACTTCTAGCAATGGCAAGAATATTGGAACAAATATAATTAGAATTTCAGTCCACTCTAATGGCCATCCCAAAAGAAAAATTATAATTTGTGTAATAATTAAAAACTGCCAAGTACTTATCTCTATTGAAGTAAAGAAGTGTTCAAAAATTTCATGACCACCTAAATAAGAAAACACAGAAGAAAAAGTCCAAGAACCAATAAATAGCCACATGATCATTGCTGTAGTTTTTGCAGTAAGAAAGACAGATTCTTTAAAACTTTGCCATTTAAGAGTTTTGTAAAACCAAGATAACAATATAGCTCCAAATGCTCCTGCCGCTGCAGCCTCAGCTGGCGTTGCTATACCTGCTAAAATTGTTCCAAGTACTAACATTATTAATCCGAAAAGAGGAACAAAAGAAACTAGCACTTCTTTTAAAATCTCTCCTCTCGGCGGAATATCTGATGCTTTTGGTTTGGGTGCAATTGATGGGTCTATCCAAGCTCTACCTATCGCATAAGCTATGTATAGTGATGCAAGTAAAAGTCCTGGGAAAATTGCTGCAGCAAATAATCTTAAAGGCGATAACTGCGCTATTACTGAATAGACAATTAACATAATGCTTGGTGGTATTAAAATACCTAAACATCCGCCTGCACAAATTACTCCTGATGCAAATTTTTTATCATATCCTGCTTTAACCATCGCAGGCCAAGCAAGTAAGCCCATTAAAGTTACAACAGCACCAATAATTCCAGTTGCTGTAGAAAATAAAGTACACGTTATTAGGGCGGCTACTGCCATTGAAGCTGGTAATTTGTGAGCCGCAAGTCTTATTGCAAAAAATAATTTTGATACAATTCCAGCTCTTTCAACCAAATATCCCATAAATAAGAATAGTGGGACGGCGGTGAGCACGTTATTATCCATAACGGTATAAGTATTTTTTACAAATAAAGAAAATATCCTATTATCAAATATGTGATCCATTAAAGCAGGATCGTAATAAGCATAATATCCAAAGCCTATTCCCATTGCCATTAAAGTAAATGCAATTGGAAATCCCAATAATACTACAAACAAAAATAGCCCCATCATTAAGATGGCAACTTCTGGATTTGTTAAACTAAATAACATCTTTTTGATCCTCGTCTTGTGATGTTCTCATTAAAATTTGTTCTGTTTCTTCTGCAACAACCATTCTTGCTGGCCAATGTCCAGTTTTAATACAAATAATTGCTCTAAATACTTCCGCCACACCTTGTATAATTAGAAATATTCCTGCTGCTGGTATCAAAGATTTTACCATATAAATATTAATTTGTGCAGGACTACTCCAGCTAGTCTCTTTTATCTTCCAAGCAAGTGCTGCGTATTCGTACCCATAAAATGCCAAAGATATTACGCCAGGAAAAAAGAAAATGAAATAAAGCACTAAATCAATGTAACCTTGTGTTCTTGGTTTAAATAATCTGTAAATTACATCTCCTCTAACATGAGATTCTGTTGCTAAACAATAAGCGCCCGACATCATTAATATAGCGCCATACATCTGCATACTAAAGTCAAAATTCCAAAGCGTTGGCTTATTAAATACATATGCCATCGTAACTTCGTAGCAAGTTCCACCCATTAAAATAACAATACACCAAGAAAAAGCCTTACCTACTGATGTACTTAATGTGTCAGCAAATTTTATGTAAGTTCTCATCATGATTGAAATACCATACTCTAATTTTTATTAAAACTTTACTAAAAAAAAGGGGGGGTAGCCCCCCCCTCCTAAATTATAAAAAAGTTAATTAGATTTTAACTTGTGCGATTGGACCAAACTCATTTTCATAAGCTAGTCTGTAATTAGGCTGATTCATCAATAAGTACTTCATTACTTTTTTAGCATATGCTTTTTGAGAATCGACAATCTTTTTGAAGAATGCGTCTTTTGCAGAGAATTCTCCAATAACTTTATCCCAGCCTTTTAGCTGTGCAGCTAAAATTTCATCAGATGTTTGGTAAACATTAACACCATGATCATTCATCAATGAAGCTAAACTGTCAGAATATCTAACAAGTGCTTTGAAGTAGTTATCTGTATTCGCAGCATAAGCAGCGTTTTTTAAGATAGCTTGATGAGCAGGCGAAAGGCTGTTCAGTCTCTTAGTGTTCATAGGAATTTCAAACATCTCTTGAGATTGGTGAAAACTTCCTAAGTGATA
>JABMNQ010000160.1 GCA_013204495.1 Candidatus Pelagibacter sp. | reverse complement strand
GATAAAAGAAACTATTCCTCCAAAACTATTTATAATCCACAGAGGAACCGAAGAAATAATCAAAATATTTTGAAAAAAATTCATCATATTTTAATATATTTTAGAATTAATTAGGGCAGTTCCGATAAGCAAGAAGCAAATACCAAAAAGAATTGTTTTAAACCTACCGTCAATATTGAAAACTAAAAAAGTACCTTTTAAAATACCCGATACTATTAATAAATAACCAAGTTGGGACAATCCGGAACCCAGTATAATATTGGTCTCATTAGTAAATGTTCTTGTATAAATCATATCTAATAATGGGAGCAGCAACGAGTAAGTGCTTAAATAATAAATTTTAGAAGTTTTGCTAATCTTATCTTTCGCTATGTGTTTAGCTTCAAATTCTTTATCTTCTTTAGTTGGCGGGTATAGTTGCTCGGAAAGTTTTCTAGCCTCATACATATCATGACCTTGTTTTGATAGTCTAGAAAACGCACCAAATCTTTGAGTCATTCTAAAATACAATCTTATTTTTTTAAAAATATTCATTTCCTGGTAGCTTTAATTATTGCCCAAGCATATGTTGGAAACCAAAAAATAGAACACGCTATTTGTCCAGTTAGCATGATCATTCCCAAAAGAGCCATTATCGCTCCCATATCCCATAGGTAGTAAAAGAGATCATTCAAAGGTGAGACACTTGGAAACAAAGCCGTCTCTATCCATCCCCATAAACCAATAACTGCAAAAATAAATTTTGAAAAATTAGATCCTGGAAAATCTTTCCATCCATCTAAAAACTCTTTATTGATTTCGGATATCAAAGATCTATTCGATTTATTTTTTACACCTTTGTATAAGGGTTTAATAATTGTGCTGTAAGGGACAGCCAATATTATATAGGCTGTAAAAAAAAGTAAGGGAATTCCAATAACGTAGCCTATTATATTTTCCATTTATTTTATTGAGTTCCTATTGATGTAAAAATAATAAATTGTTGGGATATTAACTATCATCCACAACTCTTTTGAGCCAAGAGAGATGGGAATAATCGGATTATATAGAAAAACTAAGAATCCAAAAATCCAAACTTTAAAACTGTCATTTATTTTATAAAAGTGAAATGCAAAGTATAAAGCTCCTGCGGAAACAACTAGTCGGGAAAGCATATAATAACCATACGGCATAGGTAGAATACCGACAGCTAATGCTATAATTGGAGCTAACCAGAATATGTTATTTTTATTTTTTTGAATATTCATTAAGATTTAAATTCAGCTCTTTCTAATAATTCTATAAATGATTTTGGCAAGTGAGTTTTGTATTTAAATTTTTGACAAAGTGGAAAACAATTTTCTAAATACATCCACAACATGTATCCTTTTTTTCTAACTTCTGGATAAAAAACCATTCCAATCAAGCCCATTAAAATTCCTAACGAATCCATTCTGCAGAGGTTTGGGGGTATTAAAGCATGCTTCCTTTTTATATTATTTAAAATAAGCATTCCTGTCTCATCAAGAAATCTTAATTTTTCAGTCTCTGATAATTTTTCAGGATTTTTTAAAGCAATTTTATGTATTGGTCTTGCAGTTATAATATCAAATTTAATATAAAAATCTGCTATGCTTTCTAACAAAACTTCCCAGTTCTCAATTAGATCAGCTATTCCATCCAATGCAAAAGCAAAAGAGAGTTGGTTTGCATTTTTTTCGTTTTGATTTTTCGCATCTCGGGAAATTTCCAGCTGATTATCTGTTAATTCATTTAATCTACTAATCCAATTCCCTTTCTGGCTTCTAAAAAGAGGCTTAATTATTTTATTAAAAAAAATTCCCATTATTTTTAAACAAACTCCTTACAAATAACCTTTATGAAAGAACGGTAAATTTTTTCATACACGAAATGTACTTCATATTTCCAGTTAATAGAACCCTATGAAACGGCTGGGAAATGCTGCTATCAAATGCTAAATTGAATATGTGAAAAAGATAACTGAATCTAAAAGCTGGAAAGAGTTAAACAATCATTTAGCTTCTTTAACAACCTCGCAAAGATCTAAAGAAGCTGGAGATGTATTTGAGCATGTATGTAAATACTATCTGCAAACAGCACCTCACTATCAGTCCAAGCTAAAGAATGTTTGGCTCTTAAAAGAAATTAAAGGAGATTTAAAAAGAAAACTTAAT
>JABMNQ010000159.1 GCA_013204495.1 Candidatus Pelagibacter sp. | reverse complement strand
TTTTCTTTGATAAAAAAATTCAATAATTTTTTTACATCCTCAAGTTCTGTTGCAAACCAAAAATCATCTACATTTCCAGGATGGTTTGTAAATAATTTTTCAATAATAGGCTTTAATTTTATTGTGTGTTTAGTTTCATTAATCTTTGGTAACTTTGGAGCACTAATGTCTTTGGGTAATTTATTTCTATTCTCATCATCGAAGCTCCATTTCCCTCCTATGGGGGTTCCATCTGCACCCATTAATATTACCGATTTTCTTCGAACTTCTTTATAGAATGTGGCCATAAATGGCTTCTTGGATCTATTTAAATAATTTTTAAATTCTTCTCTGGAATTCAAAAACATTGGGCTTTGAATAATATTCCATTTTATTTTTAATGTATTAAAAAAACTCTTTAATTTTTTTTCAAAAAATTTGTCCTCTACTTCAAAGCTTGAAATTTCATTAATTTCTTTTGTTATAATAATATTCTTTACTTTATCTAAGTAAGTGTCTTTAAAATTTTTATCTTCAATTTTAGAATACGTTATTTTATAGCCATCATTTTTAAGTGTTTCCGCATAAGATCTCATAGAAGATAAAAACAATAGTATTTTTTGCTTATGATGTTTTTCGTAAGTACACAGCTCGTAATCTTCTGCCATATAAAACAAATGGTCTTTTTTGTAGCGGTCTACGTATTTTAATGGAAATAATTGATTGCCAAGTGTAAAAAACAATTTCATAGTTAAATATAACGAATTAAAAATTATATGTCAGAAAAATATCTTATTATTGGTGCAACAGGATCCGTTGGTTCTAGCTTGGCTGAGCAGTTAAAAAATTCTGGTAATGATGTCCATCTAGTTGCTAGAAATGAAAGTGATGTAAAGGCAGTCGCAGAAAAATTGGATTGCACCTATACTGTTGCTGACGTTTTAGAAGATGGATTTATTGAAAAAGTAAGATCAGATATTAATGATATTAAAGGTATTGCTTACTGTGTGGGTTCTATTGATTTAAAACCATTAAGAATGGTTACAGAGGCTGATATGAATAAATGTATGAAATTAAACCTTTATTCGGCAATAGAGGCCATCAAAGGATATCAAGAAAGTTTAAAAAAAAATAAAGGCTCAGTTGTTTTATTTTCAACTGTTGCAGCTCAAAGAGGTTTTGCTAATCACACAATTATTGCATCTGCAAAAGCTGCCATTGAAGGGTTAACGGTAACACTAGCCGCAGAGTTTGCTCCAAATATTAGGGTAAATTGTATAGCTCCAAGTTTATCAAAATCTAAAATTGCGGAACCCATGTTAAAAAATCCTGTGATTGCAGAAGGTATTGCTAAAGCACATCCTCTTAAAAGATTAGGTGAAGGAAAAGATTCTGCGGCTCTTGCAAAATTTTTAATCACCGATGAAAGTTCTTGGATTACAGGACAAATAATTGCTGTTGATGGTGGTAGATCTAAATTATCATAAATTGAAAAATTTATTTTTTTATTCCTTAATTTTTATATCCTTATTTTTTTCGAATGCTTTTTCCCAAGATTATAAATTTAAAAAAATAATAGACTTAGAGCTTCCATGGGGATCTACCTTTATCAATAATAATGAATTACTCATTACCGAAAGAAATGGTAAAATTAAATTAATTAATCTAATAAACAAAAATATTAACACCATAGAACATAACCTTAATTTTTTAGTTGATGGTCAGGGAGGTCTCTTAGATATAATTTTTAAGAATAATAATATTTGGATCTCTTACTCTGAAGATAGAGGCTCTTCTAAAACCAGCACATCAATAGCTAAGGCAACCTTTAACAAAAATAAATTAGATTTTAAGAATATATTTCAAGCGAATCCACCAATACAATCTGGTTATCATTTTGGTTCAAGGCTTGCCATAAAAGATGATTACCTTTTTGCATCAGCTGGAGAAAGAGGGCAAGGGATGATCGCACAAGATCCAACTAAACATCCTGGAAGCATTATAAGAATACATTTAGATGGTAGTATTCCTGAAGATAATCCGAAATTTACAGGCAAAGCAGACTGGCTACCTGAAATTTATCAAATAGGCGTTCGTAATCCACAAGGATTAACATACTCTGATTTTGATAAAAAAATATATATAAGTAACCATGGTGCAAGGGGTGGTGATTGGTTTGGGGAAGCCAAAAAAGGTGAAAATTATGGTTGGAAAATTCTTGGATGGGGTGGAAAAAATTATTCTGGAATTACTATTGGCCCTAAGTGGCAAGTGGGTTTTACTAAAACCATTCAATACTGGGTGCCTTCAATAGCAACTAGTGCTATTACCATTTATAAAGGGGATGAATTTAAAGAATGGAATGGCCATGCCTTAGTCACTTCATTAAAAGATCAATCCTTAAGAAAATTAATATTCAATGACTTATCTAATGTGCAAGAAGATATTATTTTTAAGAACAAAATTGGCAGAATAAGGGATATTCAAGTTCACCCTGCTAATGGTAAAATATTTTTTCTAAGTGAAAATGCTTTGTGGATAATGGAAAAAAATTAATTAATTAAGAGAATATCTTTTAAAGAGTTGATTTCTCCAATTTTAAAAATAATTGCATCCTCTTTATTAAAGCCATACTTTTCTGCACTAGCCTTAAATCTTACTGGTGGTTCCATAATTGGTTCCAGAGATAAAACAAATGTACCCCAATGCATCCCTATTACTTTTTTACTTTTTAAATCTTGTGCTACATTTAAAGCTTCTTCAGGTGTTGTGTGATAAATTGATTTATCAAACATAGGCTTGAAATCATAAGCCCCTATATTGATTATTGTTAAATCAATTGGGCCGTATTTTTCACCTAGTTCTTTATAAATATTTCCATAACCAGTATCACATGCAAATAGAATTTTTTTACCCTTATATTCAATTAAGAAATTTCCCCAGAGAGATTTATTAGTGTCTGTTAGGCTTCTCTTCGACCAATGTACTGCTGGCAATAAAGTTACTTTTAAATCATCATTAACTTGAATTTCTTCATACCAGTCCATTTCATTTACGTCTTTAAACTTATTTTTTGTAAAATATTTTCCAAGATTTAATGGAACTAAAACTTTTGAATTTTTATATGGGTACCTTTTTATAGTTCCCATGTCTTGATGATCATAATGATTGTGAGTTAATAAAAATAAATCAGTTTTAGGAATTTCATTTAGTTTTAGAGCAGGCTCAGTAAATCTATCTGGACCAAAAATTAAAGGACCTGCATTTTTAGAAAACACTGGATCAGTTATAATTGTTGTATTTCCTAACTTAATTAAGTAAGTGGCATGACCAATCCATGCAATGTAATCTTCATTTTTATATTTTTCTAAATCAGATAAAACTTTTTCTTTATCTACAACGTGTTCTTTTGGAACAGTCATATCTATTTTTTTTTTCTCCTGACTAAATTGTCTATATGAAAATTTTGCTTTTCCAGTTCTTACTGGTGATCCTTCTGGATTTCTAAAAGTTCCATCTGGTAAATGATGATAAGGTTTTTTTTCCATAGCAATTGTTAGAGAATTATAAATGATAAATATAAATAAAAAAGTTATTAACTTTGTCACTTTTGATAAAATATAGTTTATTATTTTTGAGATCTTTTAAAACTCTCAATGGTATTTTTTAACAAGCAAGCAATAGTCATTGGCCCTACTCCACCTGGGACGGGTGTTAAAGCTCTTGCAACTTTTGATACCTCTTCAAAAGCAACATCTCCAACTATACCGTTGTCAGTTTTATTAATTCCAACATCTATTATAATTGCATCTTTTTTAACCCAGTCAGCTTTTACAAGTTCTGGAATACCGACTGCTGCAACTATAATATCTGCCTCTAAGCATTCTGCTTTTAAGTCTTTAGTTTTTGAATGAGTAATTGTTACTGTGCAATTTTCTTTTAAAAGCAATTGAGCCATTGGCTTTCCATTTAGATTTGAGCGACCAATCATAACTGCTTTTTTACCACTTAAGTTTGGTTCAACTTTTTTAATCATCAAGTAACACCCTAAAGGAGTACAGGGCACTGAGCTTTCATATCCTGACGAAAGATTACCAACATTCATTGGGTGAAACCCGTCCACATCTTTTCCAGGTAAAATAGTTTCAATAACTTTTTGTTTATCAATATGTTTTGGTAAAGGTAGTTGAACTAAAATTCCTGAAATGCTCTCATCTTTGTTTAGTTCTTCAATTTTATCTAATACCGTTTTTTCTTCTACGGCTTCTGGATATCTAATTACTTCAGATTTTAATCCCACTTCATTCGCAGCTTTTTCTTTCATACGAACATAGATTTGACTAGGGGCCATATCCCCAATTAAAATAACGGTAAGTCCTGGAATTTTATTGTATTTAGCCTTTAACTCTACAACCTCTTGTCTTAGTTCTTCCCTAAGTTCAGCTGCAATTTTTTTTCCATCTATTAAAATCATAAAGTTTCCTTAAAAAATCATTGGTGCAATATATAGCTTCATACACATTTCTACAAACCATAGCAATATTAGCAAAATTACTGGAGAGATATCTAGCGTTCCAAGTTTTGGTAAAAAACTTCTAATTTTATTCAAAATAGGATCTGTTAGACGATGGGTCATTTCTAAAATTGAATAAACAAATCTATTTTGAGTATTTAAAACATTAAAAGCAATAAGCCAGCTGATAACTACATTTGCAATTACCACATAAGAATAGAGTTTTAATATTTGAAGAACCAAATAAAAAATTGCTATCATTTTTTCTCGATATAAATTGACTGACTTGGGAAAGCAAATGAAGCCTTGTTATCTTCTACTATTTCTTTAATTGCAATCGCTAGTCTTTCTTTAACCAAAAGTGAGTCACTCCAACTATTGCTTGCCGTGAAACATCTAACCAGCAAATCTATTGAACTGTCAGAAAATTTTTCAATTCTCACAGCAACACCAACACTTTGATCAAAGTCCTCACTTTTATTAATATAGCTTTCAATTTCTTCTCTAACTTTTTTTAATTGTGCAACAGTTGTGTTGTATTGAAGGGTAATAGACCATCTTACTCTCCAATTAGTTGTCTCACTAATATTGACAACTGAATTTTCAGCAAATTGAAAGTTTGGAATTATCGCTAAAGATTTATCAAATTTTCTAATCACTGTTGATCTAAAGCCAATTTTCTCAACAACCCCTTCGATTGTTCCTTCAACTAAAATCCAGTCTCCGATTTTAAATCTTTTTTCAACTAAAACTAAAATTCCAGATATTAAATTTTTAAATAAATCTTGTGCACCCAAAGCTACAGCAACACCAAATAAACCAAGTCCTGCAATAATTGGTCCAATTTTTATTCCCCAAAGTTCGAGAACAGCTGCCGTACCTAAAATGAAAATCAAAATTTTTAATGACTTAATAATCCACCCAATTAATTCTCTAGTTAGCATTTTATCTAAACCACTTAAAATATAAGAGACAGGTTCAACAATTTGATGGATTACCCAAAAAATTAAAACAGTTATTAAGGTTCTGTTAATTGTATCTATGGCTACTTTGCCTTCTTCTCCAAAGGACATATAGTAACTTGCAATAAAAAAACCTATCACAATTGGAAGAAATCTTGCTGGTCCCACCATTGCATGAACAAAAGTATCGTCTAATTTATTACTGGTTCTCTTAGAAAGATTTTCTAGTCTTTTAATAATTACTTTACTGATAATTCCTCTAAAGATTAAAAAAATAAAAAATATTCCAATACCAATTAGTATTTGAAAAATATCAATTCCGTGAATTCCTTTTGACCAAACTGAAAAAAATAAGTCACTAAAATTGTTAAATATGTCCATATCTAAATTTTATATAGCAAAAATTCCTCTTCTCCAGGGTTAAAAAGAAAAATTTTTTTCCACTTTATTTCATTAAGGATTGCAGAAGTTTTTTCACCCACACACATCAAATTAGTATTCATCCATAAGCTTTCTAAGTGATAATTTTTAATTACCTTTAAAAAGTTAATCGCACTATTCTGTGAATAAACATAGGTAATGTCTGGCATTTTTAACTTGAGCTTTTCAATAAAATTTTCGTCGTATTTTTGAATTTCATTAGCTCTGTAGTTAATTATTCTTTCCACGTTGTAACCTTCTAAAATTAGTTCTTGATCTAAGTTGCTAGAAATAACTTCTCCACTAACATAGATCAATTGGCCCTCAGAAGGATTAAAATTTTGTAAAATCAGTTCTTTGAGATTATTTACATTTCCCTCTGCTGCAAAAACATTTTGAAAACCAACACTTCTTGCTTTTTTTTCAGTAGCATTCCCTACACAAAAACATTTTAGCTGTTTATCAATTTTCTTTATGTTCAAAAATTTAATAGCATTAGCGCTTGTAAAAACAATTCCTTTAAATTCAGAATAATTAAAAGATTTATATTCTATACCTTGGATGTTGATTAATGGTAAATGAGATATGTGATTACCCAATGATTGAAACTTTAACATCATTTCATGGCAATCCTCTAATGGTCTTGTAAATAAAATATGCATATTATCTTTTATAAGAATTGTTAGATTCTTTTTTAAGAGCTTTACCAATCTCTATTCCTAATTCCTCAGCTTCTTCTATTCTCTTAGAAGACTTTAAATAAAATCTATCTTTGCCATCTAACGAAAACAGCTCTACTTCTAAATTAATTTTATCTCCTTCAATACTTGCAAAAGCACCCACTGCTGTTTCACAGTCTCCTTCTAAAATTTTTAAGACACTTCTTTCTGCTTTTATGCAGTTGTGTGTTTTTTTATGATTTACTAATTTTAATAGTTTAATTAATTCGTTATCATTATCTCTACACTGTAGAGCGATAACTCCTTGTCCTGCACAAGGTATAATTTCTGATGTCGAAAAAGTTTGAGATATATTTTTATTTAAGCCTAATGAATTAATTCCAGCATAAGATAATATAATCCCATCATATAGATTTTCATTAAGTTTTCTTATTCTGGTATCTACATTTCCTCTAATTAATTTACACTCTAAATCATTTCTTATTTTTTTAATCTGAAACTCCCTTCTAAATGAAGAGGTGCCAATTATAGAGTTTAATTCTAAATCTTTTAAATGTTTATTATTTTTACTGATTAAAATTTCTCTTGGATCATTTCTTTCTAAAAAACAATTAGTTAACAATCCCTTGGTTTCTTCGGAAGGCATGTCTTTTAAAGCATGCACGGCTATATCGATTTTATTATCTAACAGTTCAACTTCTATTGTCTTGGAAAAAAGACCCTTACCACCCATTTCTGATAATCTTCTATCTTGAATTTGATCGCCCTTAGTTACAATTTCTTTAATAACTACTTCTTCAATTTCATAATTTTTTGCATATCTTAGAATATTTTCTTTAGCCTTTTCAGCATAGATAAGTGCTAATTTGCTTCCTCTTGAACCTATAATAATTTTTCTATTTTTCATTTATTTGCTTTATACTTCATACTTATATTGAGATTGTATTATTAATAAAAACTAATTTAATGAATAAAAAACCCATAATTTTAGGAATTGAATCAAGCTGCGATGAAACTGCAGCCTCTATCATAACCGAAAATGAGCAAGGTGTGCCAACAATTTTATCAAATATTGTTTCAAGTCAAGTTGATATTCATAAAGAATTTGGTGGGGTTGTTCCTGAGCTTGCTGCAAGATCTCATATTGAGAAAATAGATTTAATTACTAAAAAAGCACTTGATGAAAGCGGAGTAAAAATAGAAGATATAGACGCTATAGCAGCAACTGCAGGTCCAGGTCTTATAGTTTGTCTGTCTGTTGGTTTAAGTTTTGGTAAAGCCATGGCCTCTTCACTTAATAAACCCTTTATTGCCGTTAACCATTTAGAGGGACACGCTTTAAGTCCAAAACTAAATTCTGAATTAAATTACCCTTATCTATTACTTTTAATTTCTGGCGGTCATACTCAATTTTTAAGTGTTCAAGGTTTAGGAAACTATAAACGCCTAGGAACAACTATTGATGATGCTGTAGGTGAGGCATTTGACAAAACAGCAAAATTATTAGGTATAGAATTTCCTGGTGGTCCACAAATTGAAGTATACGCAAAAAAAGGCGATCCAAATAAATATTTATTGCCCAAGCCAATTTTTCATAAAGGTGGCTGCAATTTATCATTTGCAGGTTTAAAAACTGCTGTTTTAAAAATCTCAAAACAAATTAAAACTGATCAAGAAAAATATGACCTTGCAGCATCTTTTCAAAAAACAATTGAGGAAATACTATATAAGAAAAGTAAAATTGCTTTTGAAGAGTTTAAAAAAATGAATGAAATTAAAAAAAATAAATTTGTTGTTGCGGGTGGTGTTGCAGCAAATAAAAGAATTCGAGAAGTTCTAACTAACCTTTGTGAAGAAGAAGGGTTTGAAGCAATATTTCCACCTATTAATTTGTGTGGAGATAATGCGGCAATGATTGCAATGGTTGGATTAGAAAAATTTAAATTAAATCAATTTAGTGAATTGGATAGTCCAGCAAAACCTAGATGGCCTTTAGACGCGGATGCTGCTTTTTTAAAAGGTGCTGGAGTAAGATTATAATGCAATATTGGTTAATGAAGTCTGAGCCAGAAGTTTGGTCAATTGACCAGCAAAAAAAAGCTGGCGCTAAAGGCGCTGTGTGGGATGGGGTAAGAAATTATCAAGCAGCTAAAAATTTAAAGAGAATGAAAAAAGGAGACCTATGTTTTTTTTATCATTCTAATATTGGTAAAGAAATTGTTGGTATAGTTGAGGTTAGTAAGGAGGCTTTCTTAGACAAGACCGACAAAGATGGACGATTTGTAGCTGTTCAAGTAAAGTTTAAGGAAAAGTTAAAGAAAAGTGTAACTCTTGATGAGGTTAAAAAAAACAAAGATCTTAGCCATTTATCACTCATTAGACAGAGCAGATTATCTGTTATGCCAATCGACTCTAAAAGCTGGAAAATTTTAAATAAGATGGGTAGTATTTAAATAAAAAAAATTCATGCCAAAACAAAAAGTAAAATCTAAAGCTAAAAAAAAAATTCCTAAAAAATCTAAGGTTAAGAAAAAAATCAAGCCTACTAAAAAAAAAGTTATAAAAAAAATTGAAGATAAAGAGCTGGTTTTTAAAACAAAACCTGAGTGGGTGAAAAGTGCTTTAGTAAATAAAGCGACCTATCAAAAAAAATATTCTGACTCGATTAAAAACAATGACACATTTTGGAAGAATGAGGGAAAAAGAATAACCTGGATTAAACCATATAAAAAAATTAAAGATGTTAAATTTAGTACGAAGGACGTTAGAATTAAATGGTATGAAGATGGAACATTAAATGCTTCTGCTAATTGTATAGACCGTCACCTTAAAGACAAAAAAGACAAAACGGCAATTATCTGGGTTGGTGATGATCCAAATGATACTAAAAAAATTTCATATAAACAGTTGCATACTGAAGTTTCTAGAGCTGCAAATGGTCTAAAAAAATTAGGAATTAAAAAAGGTGACCGAGTTACAATTTATTTAACTATGATCCCAGAACTTGCGGTAACAATGTTAGCTTGTGCTAGGATTGGTGCAGTTCACTCTATTATTTTTGGTGGATTTTCAGCAGACTCTATTTCTGGCAGAGTTAATGATTGCAAATCTGAATATATTATTACAGCAGATGAAGGTGTTAGAGGTGGAAAAACCATTCCTCTAAAAGCAATCACTGATGAGGCTTTAAGAAAATGTCCCGATGTTAAAAAATGCATAGTTGTAAAAAGAACTGGAAATAAGGTTGGCTGGGTTAAAGATAGAGATGTTTGGTATGATGATTTAATTAAAGACGTATCAAATAAATGCGAGCCTGAAGAAATGAATGCTGAAGATCCTTTATTTATTCTTTACACTTCTGGGTCTACTGGAAAACCAAAAGGAGTTTTACATACAACAGGGGGTTATATGGTTTATGCATCAATGACTCATCAATATGTTTTTAATTACAAACCAAAAGATATTTATTGGTGTACAGCTGATATTGGTTGGATAACGGGTCATAGCTATATTGTTTATGGACCCCTTGCTAATGGTGCAACTACAATAATGTTTGAAGGAATTCCAACTTACCCTGACAGTTCAAGATGGTGGCAAATAATAGATAAGTATAAAGTTAATATTTTTTACACAGCCCCAACTGCTATTAGAGCTTTGATGAGAGAGGGTGATAAACCTGTTAAAAAGACTTCAAGAAAATCTTTAAAATTATTAGGAACTGTTGGAGAACCAATAAATCCTGAAGCTTGGATGTGGTACTATAAGACAGTAGGTAATTCTAAATGCCCAATAGTTGATACGTGGTGGCAGACTGAAACTGGTGGAATATTAATTAGTCCACAAACAGGAGCTATGAATTTAAAACCAGGATCAGCTACTAAACCGTTTTATGGAATTATGCCTGCTATTGTTGATAAAAATGGAAAAGAAATCAAGGGAGCTGGTGAAGGAAGATTGTGTATTTCACAATCTTGGCCTGGACAAATGAGAACTGTTTATGGAGATCATCAAAGATTTATTGATACTTATTTTTCTCAAGTCGATGGGAAATATTTTACAGGTGATGGGGCGAAACGAGATAAAGATGGTTACTACTGGATTACAGGACGTGTTGATGATGTAATTATTGTCTCTGGTCATAATCTTGGAACTGCTGAAATAGAAAGTGCTTTTGTGGCTCATCCAAAAGTTGCTGAAGCTGCTGTAGTTGGATTTCCGCATGATATTAAAGGCAATGGTTTATACTGTTATGTTACTTTAAATGTAGGAGAAAAATCAGACTTAGATCTTGAAAGAGATCTTAAGCTTTGGGTTAGAAAACAAATTGGAGCTCTTGCAACACCAGATATTATTCATTTTTCACCTGGATTACCCAAAACTAGATCTGGAAAGATTATGAGAAGAATTTTAAGAAAAATTGCTGCTAATGAACATAATCAATTGGGTGACACATCCACTTTAGCTGACCCAAGTGTTGTACAAAGTTTAGTTGATAACAGAAAAAATATCTAAAAATTAATTAATTCTTTAAATTCTTTTTCAATATTATCCCACTTTAAGATCATAGAATTTAATACTATATTTCTATCCAAAGTTTTTAATTCGTCAGCAATTGGAGACCAATGATACAGAGCTAAAGCACTGTCA
>JABMNQ010000018.1 GCA_013204495.1 Candidatus Pelagibacter sp. | reverse complement strand
CTTAAAGATAGTGGTTTTGAAACTATAATGATTAACTGTAATCATGATACAGTTTCTACAGACTACGATACAAGTGATAGACTTTATTTTGAGCCCCTTAAAGAAGAGTATGTTTATAATATTATTAAAAAAGAACAGCAAAAAGGAAACCTTGTAGGGATTATCGCTCAGTTTGGTGGACAAACTCCTATAAGACTTGCAAAATTCTTACACGATAACAAGCTTCCAATTCTTGGAACACAGTACACTTCTATAGATTTAGCAGAAGATAGGGATAAATTTAGAAAATTACTTAATAGATTAAAATTAAAACAAGCAGAAAGTGGTATTGCTAAAAATTACAAGCAAGCCATTCAAATTGCTGAAAAAATTGGACTGCCTTTAATGGTAAGACCTTCTTATGTGTTAGGTGGAAGGGCAATGGAAATTGTTCATGAGAAAAGTCAATTAAAAAACTTTGTAGAAGAGGCATTTAAGGCTGCAGAAGATAACCCAATATTAATAGATAAGTTTATTAGCAATGCAATGGAAGTAGATGTTGACGCAATATCTGACAGTAAACAAGTTTATGTTGCAGGTATCATGCAACACATTGAAGAGGCAGGTATTCACTCCGGAGATTCTGCTTGTTGTTTGCCTCCTATATCTATTAAACCAAAACTAATAGCTGAAATAGAAATTCAAACAAAAAAATTAGCCTTAGCATTAAATGTAAAAGGATTTATGAACATCCAATTTGCTATTAAAAATGATGAAATTTATGTAATCGAAGTTAACCCAAGAGCTAGTAGAACCGTTCCTTTTGTGTCTAAAGCTAAAGGATTGCCCCTTGCAAAGATTGCTTCAAGGGTGATGGCTGGAGAAAAATTATCTAAGTTTAATTTAAAAGATAAATCTAAAGGTATGTATGCGGTTAAAGAAGCAGTATTTCCTTTTAATAAATTTCCTAACAGTGACTTACTTTTAGGGCCTGAGATGAAATCAACTGGTGAAGTCATGGGATTTGATAAAGATTTTGGTATGGCTTATGCAAAAAGCCAAATAGCTGCCTCAAACTCATTACCTACAAAAGGCTTAGCCTTTATCTCACTAAAAGATGGTCATAAAGATGAGGGTGTTGATTTAGCTAAACAATTATTAAAATTAAATTTTACCTTATGTGGTACGGGTGGAACTGCTGAATACATTCGTAAACATGGAATAAAATGTAAAACAATAAATAAAGTTAGTAGAGGTTCCCCTCATATTGTTGATGTATTAAATTCTGGAAAAATTAGTTTAGTGATTAATACTGGTGGTGGAAATAGTGAGCACCGCCTTCATGATGCTATGGCTTTAAGAAGAGCAACCTTAGCTAATAAAGTTCCTTATTGCACAAACATGTCAACAGCTCAGGCATGCTTGATGGGTATTAGATCTTTAAAAACAAAAGAGATTACTGTAACAGCGCTTCAAGATATTTAATTAAGCTCATTTCATAACTTATAGGGGTGTATTGCTCTTTAAAATAAATGCTAGAGAACCACTTAAAACTTTTGTTTAAAGTTATAAGACAATAAAGTTGAATTTAAATCGTTATTATCATTTTGTGTATGATAAATTCCAAAATTATATTCTTGGTTTTTATCTTTGTCTTTTGAGGTAAAGCCTAAACCAGCTGTAATAAAAGTGTCATCCGTATTATCATCAACGATATCAAAATTAGACCCTGTGTCTTTTATTTTAGCCTTCGATGTTGTGCCCTCTAATTTATCTTCATAACTTCCATAAACTGAAAATCCAAAATTTTGTGAAACTGTTTCTGTATTTTTAAAGTTTTTATCAAGTGCAAAACCAATTTCTGGTTTAACAATTAATAAATTATCATTTTTAACAGAAAGGGCTAAATCTCCTCCACTTTCATCTAAATCATCTTGTAAAATGTAGCTGATATTAGTTGAAAAAGAAGGAGTGAATGTAAAATTATTTTCTAATTGATACGATTGCTTAATGTCTGCTGTTATATCAAAACCATAATTATAAGTTTTGCTTTTTAAAGTTTGAATTGAACCTTCTGTTATATTTCGATCCATATCTGCTCTTGTCACATAGGTTCCAATATTTAAACCTAAGTTAAAATTATCATATTGTTGGTTTTGATAAATCATTGCATGTAAAGTTTTGCTATCACTATTACCAAAATTATTATCAAAATCGGTATCACTTGTAGATAATCCTAAAGCCCAACCTTGCTGAATTTCATCACTTAGATTATTTTCATTACCCATTAAAAAACCAGCAGTAGTTGCTTCATAACCTGCGTCTCCATCCACCACATCTTGATTAGATTGATCGGCAAAAGTTCTAATAAAAAAAGTACTACCTTTGCTTTTTAAAGAAAATAGATCTTTATTTTTAAAGATATTAGCCATTGATTTAAAATCAAAATTATTAAAGGAGTGAACTTGGTATCCACCTTGATTACTTTGCAAACTTAAATCATTTAATGAAAGGGATGCATAATTATTTTTAGTTAAAGAGTTCACACTTGGACCACTTAAAGCACTTGAGACAGCTCTTTTAAATATAGAATGTTTTTGAAAACTTTGACCGCTAATTTTTTTAATGGTCACACCTTCAATTTGATTTAATGCTTTATCAAGTGATGCATCAGATAATCCATCAAGTGCTGAGGTTAGTGTTGAATTAGATCCCGCAGTATTAATTGCTTCTAAGACCTCTGCTATTTGTGATAAAGAAGTAACAGTTATTCTAGCAGTATAAGCAGTTCTTAAGCTTCCAATGATCAAATCCCAAGTAGTAGAACTTCCACTTTGTAAAACTATTTCCCAAGTATATTCTCCAAATGACCCTGATCTAGTTGAGCCTAATGAACTTGTGCCAATACCATCAACTACCGCTTCATATTTGGTATTATTTGATACTGATGAACTACTATCAATTGTAAAATTGGTTGTCCCAGAATCACTAGAAAATAATACATTAGAAAATAATACTTTTCCATAATCAGAAGTAGAAGCAACAATAACTTTATAATTAGCAGGTAATTTTCCATCAAATGTTAAAATATCATTTCCATTTGCACCTTGTTGATTAACTAAGTTAGTAAAAGTGGGTGAGGTAGTTGAAATATTTTGAATATCATGAGTTTTACCATCTATAGTTCCTTTGTTGGTCAGAGTGCCTATTGTACCCCCAGTTCTGATTCCATACCCCCAAGTAGTTCCACCTATTATATTTCCTTCATTGATAAAAGTTGTAATAGTAGAGTATTGAGAATTTAATACTCCATATCCACCATTTGCAGTTGCTTGAATAGTTCCTGTTGATGAATTTGTTAATGTTGTAATTAATGCATCATAGGTTGTTCCATCATTTTTTGTGCCTGTATTATGTATTGCAGCTGAATAATCTGAGCCACTTTGTTCAACTGAAGTAATACCAGTAGTTTTAATTGTTCCACTATTTGTTAAAGTTGTAATTGTTGCATCTGCTGCTTCAGCATTATTTTGTATTCCAGTTCTTGTAGCTGTAACTGTTCCCGATTGAGATAATCCTATAATTGTTTGATTGTTAGAACTAGTATCTGCATGGTTATAAATACCTGTTGCATTGTAGGTACCATACTGACTTCCTCCACTAGATTCTGCACCAACTACTGTAACTGAGGCGCTACTACTAATTGTAAGATAATCAATATCACCTCCATTAGAGTTATCAATCCCTCTTGCAGTACCTTTTCCTGTTGAAGTTGATGTAATATTTCCTCTATGAATTATTCGAAATAAGGAATTTCTATTTTGAAAACCATAAACATTTCCAGACCTTGATCCCTCACTATCCATAGTTCCAGACGTTGTGACATCAATATCTCCATATTGTTGTAAATTTGCTGTTATGGTACCACTGTTAAGAATACCTTTTATATTTCCAGTATTATTACCCGTTAAAGTAATATCTGCACGATTTGAGAATGTATGAATTGTATTTCCACTAAGGTTTTCTATTCCAAAATCATCTGAAGTTGTTATAGAAATTTGAATTGTGTCGCCTTCGCTATTTGAATAGTTTTGTCCATTTGTGGTAGTTTGTGTAGATGTGTAGTCATCGGTTAATGCTGATTTACTAAATAATACTAAAATTGATATATAAAAAAAAAATTTAGTCGTGGGCATTTGGTTTGTGTCTAATTAGTTATTTAATTTTTAAAAAATTTTTATAATACTTTCCAGTCAGTTTGGAAAGTCACATAATTAACTTGAAGACATCGTCTTTCCTTAAATATTTT
>JABMNQ010000158.1 GCA_013204495.1 Candidatus Pelagibacter sp. | reverse complement strand
TTTCTTAATTCTCTTGTTACAGGACCAAAAATCCTAGTACCCATAGGTTCACCTTTATCATCGATTAAAACTGCAGCATTATTATCAAATTTAACTTTAGTTCCATCTTCTCTATGAATTCCCTTTTTTACTCTAACTACTACCGCTTTATAAACAGAACCCTTTTTTACTTTTCCTTTAGGTAAAGCTTCTTTAACAGCAATAACAATAGTATCGCCAATACTTGCATATCTACGTTTAGAACCACCTAAAACTTTAATGCATTCAATTCTTTTTGCACCAGTATTATCTGCTACTAACAATTCAGTTTGTACTTGTATCATTTAGATCCATCCATTACTTGAAATTTTTTGTTTTTAGAGAAAGGCTTACATTCAATGATTGATACCACATCTCCAGTTTTAAATTTATTATGTTCGTCATGTGCATTGTATTTTTTTCTTACCTTAACAACCTTTTTTAACACTGGGTGGGAATATTTTCTTTCCACAGAAACAGTTATAGTTTTATTTGGCTTATCGCTTGTTACTACTCCAGTTAATATTTTTTTAGGCATTTAATTTTCCTTTTAGTATAGTTTTTAATCTAGCTATAGTTTTTTTAGTTTGTCCAATTTTAGATGGATCAGTAATTTGCGAATTAATTTTTTGAAATCTAAAATTAAATAAATCTTTTTTTAATTTATCTATATTTTTAATAACTTCGTCTTTAGATAATTTTTTAATTTCTTGTTTTTTCATATTAGGTAAATCTCTTTATAAATTTAGTTTTAATTGGTAGTTTTGCAGATGCTTTGTATAGAGCTTCTTTAGCGATAGCTTCTGAAACACCATCAATTTCAAATAAAATTCTTCCCGGTTTAACTCTGCATGCCCAAAACTCAGGTGCACCCTTACCTTTACCCATACGTACTTCAACTGGTTTTTTAGAAACTGGAATATTTGGGAAAATTCTAGTCCAAACACGTCCTTGTCTTTTCATGTGTCTAGTCAAAGCAACCCTTGCAGCTTCAATTTGTTTACCTATAATTCTTTCAGGGGCCATTGCTTTTAAAGCAAATGATCCATAGTTAATTGTACTAGCACGTGTTGCAACGCCATGAATTCTACCTTTGTGTGCTTTTCTATATTTTGATCTTACAGGCTGTAGCATAATTATTCTTTATCCTCTTTTGGAATTATTTTATTTGTCTCTTGGCTAAATTCTCTAGCAAAAACTTCTCCTTTATAAATCCATACTTTAATTCCAATTATTCCATATGTTGTTAGCGCTTCTGCTTCAGCGTAATCAATATCAGCTCTTAATGTATGAGATGGAATGCTGCCGTCTCTTAACCATTCTGTTCGGGCAATTTCATTTCCACCTAATCTTCCACTAATAGAAACTTTAATACCTTTAGCACCTAATCTTAAACATGATTGCATGGCTCTCTTCATTGCTCTTCTGTAAGATATTCTTTTTACAAGTTGTTGGGCTATGTTTTCTGCTACTAAATAAGCATTTGTTTCTGGTTTTTTAATTTCTTTAATATTTAAGGTTACTTCATTACTAGTGAATTTTGATAAATTATTTTTTATTTTATCAATATCACTACCTTTTTTTCCAATAACAAAACCAGGTCTAGAAGTATAGACAGTAACATAACATTTATTTGTAGTTCTTTCGATCATAACCTTAGCTACGCCAGAGTTTACAACATTTTTTTTGATATAGGCTCTAATTTTATAATCTTCTATTAAGTAATTTCCAAAATCCTTCTTTTTTGCATACCAAATAGAGTCCCAGCCTCTGTTTACGCCAAGTCTAAAACCTATTGGATTAACTTTTTGTCCCATGACTCTCCATTTGTTTCGCTTCTGATAAAATAATTGTAATTGTTGAATAAGGTTTTAAAATTGGTGAGGCTCTCCCTTTTGCTCTTGGTCTAAATCTTTTCATAACAACTTTTTTGCCACAATATGCTTCTTTGACAATTAATTTATCGATATCATATTGATTGTTATTTTCAGCATTAGCTACCGCTGAAGAAACAGTTTTTCTGATTTCTTTAGTTATTCTTTTCGCAGAGAATTGTAACTCTCTAATAGCAACATCTACTTTTTTCCCAACTATTGCTTTGAGAATAGGATTAAGCTTTCTAACGCTAGATCTAATATTATTATTCACTGACCTAACAGTGTTTTCTTTTAACTTGTTTATTTTCTGTTTTTTACTCATAATTATTTTTTCTTCTCCGCTGGTTTTGCTTTTTTATCAGCGGGTGTATGCCCAAAAAATGTTCTTGTTGGAGAAAACTCTCCTAGTTTATGCCCTACCATATCTTCAGATATAGTAACGGGGATAAATTTCTTACCATTATAAATTAAGAAGCTAACACCAATAAACTCAGGTATAATTGTCGATCTTCTTGACCAAGTTTTAATAGGCATTTTTTTTGGATCTAATTTTTGTTTTTCAACTTTTTTAATTAAACTTTCTTCAACAAAAGGACCTTTCCATACTGATCTAGCCATTATTTTTTAGAATCCTTCCTGTTGTTTCTTTTTTTTACAATAAATTTATCCGTACTCTTGTTATTTCTAGTTTTTAGCCCTTTAGCAGATTGACCAGTAGGTGACACTGGGTGTCTTCCTCCAGAAGTTTTACCTTCACCACCACCATGTGGGTGATCAACTGGGTTCATTACAACACCTCTTGTATGAGGTCTTCTTCCAAGCCATCTTGATCTACCAGCTTTACCTATTTTAATGTTTTTTTGGTCAGGATTTGATAATACACCTATTGTTGCCATACATCTTGAGTCAATTTTTCTAACTTCACCAGAAATCATTTTTATTAATGAGTAATTCCCATCCACTCCACTAATTGTAACTGAAGTGCCGGCAGATCTAGCTATTTTACCACCGCCGCCTGGGTTTAATTCAACATTATGAATGTTTATACCAACAGGGATATCTCTAAGTGGCATGCAATTTCCAACTTTAATTTCTTTATCTGAGCCATTTTCAACTTTATCCCCTATGTTAATTTTTTGAGGCGCTAAATAGTAAAAATGCTGTCCATCATCAAACTTAACTAACATAATATAGCAAGATCTGTTTGGATCGTACTCAATTCTTTCAACTGTACCCGGCATGTCTAATTTTTTTCTATAAAAATCAACTAATCTGTACATTTTCTTATGACCACCGCCTGACATATTACGAGAAGTTATATGACCGTTATTATTTCTTCCACGCATTGAATTTAAAGGCTCAACTAATGCTTTAAATGGCTGGCCTTTCCATAGGCCAGTTCTATCAACTAAGACTGTTCCTCTTGTTGATTTTGTATATGGTTTAAATGTTTTTAATGCCATGCGTTAAATACCTGTTGTTAGATCAATACTTTGACCTTTTTTAAGTGTTACTATTGCTTTTTTATATCCTTGAACATTAACTTTTTTACCTCTTGTAACCTTTGTTCTATTTTGTTTATTTATTATATTAATCTTAGTTACATTAACTTTAAAAATCTTTTCAATGTTTTTCCTTAAATTAGTTTTATTAGCTTCTCTTGGTACTCTGAAAACAATTTTATTTTGCTCAGACAAGTTTGTAGTTTTTTCAGTAACCATTGGTGCTAAAATTTTGTCGTATAAGTGAATTTTATCCATATTAAGAATATCTCTTTTCTAGTTCTTTTATTGAACTTTCGGTAAAAACTACTTTTTTAAATTTTATTATGTCAAATGCACTGAAGTGATTAATGTCTGTAACTTTAACATTTGGAATATTTCTTGCTGATTTTTCAATATTTTCTTTAGATGATTTATCTAAAATGATTAATGAATTTGTAATTTCAAATTTTTTAATAATTAAATGCATTTCTTTAGTTTTTTTAATTTCATTTACAAAGTCGCTAAAAATTATTAAATTATTAAGTTTATTTTTTTCTGTAATTAATGATGCAATACTTAATTTTTTTTCACTTTTATTTAATTTTCTTTTTTTATAAGCTAATTCACCTTTTGGACCATGCGCAATACCCCCACCTACAAAAATAGGTGCTTTTCTACTTGCATGTCGTGCTCCACCCGTTCCTTTTTGTGCGTAAATTTTGGCTGTAGATCCTGTAATTTCGTTTTGCTGTTTTGTTTTAGCGTGTCTACCTTTATAATTAGCATTAGTTTTAAATAATACATTATCAACTAATTTCTTATTAATCTTAGCCGAAAAAATCTTATCCAAAACTTCTATTGAATCTTTTTTGCCATCTAAACTTATTTTATCAATTTTCATTATTTTTTATTTTTATCTGGTGATTTTTTTGCTTCTTCTGCAGCTGCAATTTTTTCATTAATAGTCATTTTATTTATAACCTTAACTGATTTTTTCACTAAAATTTCTGTATTTTTAGAACCAGGTATAGATCCCTTTAAATATAATAATTCATTTTCTAAATCTGTTTTAATAATTTCTAAATTCTGCATAGTTCTTACTCTGTCACCCATATGACCAGCCATTTTTTTTCCCTTAAACACTTTGCCCGGATCTTGTCTTTGTCCAGTTGATCCATGTGATCTGTGTGATACAGAAACACCGTGTGTAGCTCTTAATCCACCAAAATTATGTCTCTTCATTGCCCCTGCAAACCCTTTACCGATTGTTCTTGAGGTCGTATCCACAAACTTAACTTCATTAAATATCTCAAGACCAAACTCATTACCCTCTTTATATAATTCTGTATCTTTAACTCTAAATTCTTTTAATTTTTTCTTAGCTTCGGTATTTTTTTTTGCATAAAAGCCCTTCATTGCTTTTGTAAGTTTGGAAGCTTTAATCTTACCAAAACCTAATTGAACAGCTTTATATCCACACTTTTCTTCGTCAATAACTTGAATAACTCTAGCTTTTTCCATTTTAATAACTGTAACAGGAACTAAACGTCCAGTTTTATAAAACTCTCTAGTCATACCAATTTTTTTTCCAACTAATGCAATTTCAGTCATAATTAAATTTTAATCTCCACATCAACACCAGATGCTAAATCTAGTTTCATTAAAGCTTCTATTGTCTGAGGAGTAGGTTCAATAATATCTATTAATCTTTTATGTGTTCTGGTTTCAAATTGTTCTCTACTTTTTTTATCTATGTGCGGACCTTTAAGAACTGTATATTTTTCAATCCTAGTTGGTAAGGGTATTGGTCCTTTTATAGTCGCACCCGTTCTTTTTACAGTGTTAACAATTTCTTCAGTAGAGGCATCTAAAATCTTATTATCGTAAGCTCTTAATTTAATTCTAATACTTTGTTTTTCCATAATAATTAGCCTGCGATTTTCTTGGTTACTTCATCCTGAACGTTTTGTGGGACTTTAGAGTAATGATCAAAAAACATTGAATACTGAGCTCTACCTTGTGATATCGATCTCAATGTGTTTATATATCCAAACATATTAGCTAAAGGAACCATTGCAGTTATTACAGTTGCATTTCCTCTTTGCTCTTGAGTGTTTATTTGACCTCTTCTACTATTTAAGTCACCAATAACATCACCCATATAATCTTCTGGTGTTACTACTTCAACTCTCATAACTGGCTCTAATAACTTTAAAGTTCCCCTAGTGCAAGCTTCTTTAAAACAAGCTCTACCAGCAAGTTCAAAGGCTAATACACTTGAGTCTACATCATGATGTAATCCATCTAAAATTGTAACTTTGTAATCTATCAAAGGAAATCCAGCCAAAATTCCACCGTCAGAAATAGTTTCAATTCCTTTTTCAACACCTGGAATAAATTCTTTTGGAATCGATCCACCTTTAACTTTATTTTCAACAAGCCTACCAGCGCCAGGTTCTTGGGGTTCTACCAAAAGTTTCACTTTTGCAAATTGCCCAGCCCCACCACTTTGTTTTTTATGGGTATATTCAAACTCAGAAGCGTTTTCTAATGTTTCTCTATAGGCAACTTGAGGGGCTCCTATATTTGCTTCAACATTAAATTCTCTTTTCATTCTATCAACAATGATATCTAAATGTAGTTCTCCCATACCTTTAATAATTGTTTGACCAGATTCTTCATCAGTAGTAACTCTAAAAGAAGGATCTTCTTTTGCCAATCTAGCCAATGCTTCACCCATTTTTTCTTGGTCAGCTTTAGTTTTTGGTTCAACGGCAATTTCTATTACTGGCTCAGGGAACTCCATTGGTTCCAATAAAACAGCATTTGCTTCATCGCAAAGAGTATGACCAGTTATTGTATATTTCAAACCTGCTAATGCAACTATATCTCCAGTATTAGCTTCTTTAATATCTTCTCTTGAGTTTGCATGCATTAAAAGCATTCTACCAACTCTTTCTTCTTTCTCTTTTGATGTATTATAAACTGCTGTTCCAGTTTTGATTGTTCCAGAATAAACTCTAATAAATGTCAGCGAACCAACAAAGGGATCATTAGCAACCTTAAAAGCTAATGCAGAAAATGGCTCATTATCATCAAATTTCATGTTTAACTCATCTTCAGTTCCAGGTTTGGTTCCTTTGATATATGCAATATCAACAGGACTTGGCAAATAATTAATTACCGCGTCAAGTAAAGGCTGCACACCTTTATTTTTAAAAGCTGAACCTGTAGTTATTGGAACAAAACTAAAATTTAAAGTTCCTTTTCTTATACATCTAATCAGGTCTTCTTCTTTAATTTCTTCACCATTTAAATAGGACTCCATTAATTTTTCATCCTGTTCAACAGCCATTTCAACAAGTTCTGTTCTATATTTTTGAGAAATTTCTTTTAAATCATCTGGAATTTCTTTGTATTCCCATTCCGCTCCAAGTGCTTCATTCTTCCAAACTTGTGCTTTCATTTTAACTAGATCAACAACACCTGATAAATCAGCTTCAATTCCTATGGGAATTTGAATAGCTAGTGGTGTGCAACCAAGTCTATCTTTAATCATTTCAACACATCTATAAAAATCAGCACCAGTTCTGTCTAATTTGTTAACAAAACAAATTCTTGGTACATTGTATTTATCAGCTTGTCTCCAAACAGTCTCTGATTGAGGCTCTACACCAGCAACTCCATCAAAAACACAAACAGCGCCATCTAAAACTTTTAAAGATCTTTCTACTTCAATTGTAAAATCTACGTGACCGGGAGTATCGATGATATTAATTCTATGATCCTTCCAAAAACAAGTTGTTGCAGCAGAAGTAATGGTAATACCTCTTTCCTGTTCTTGTTCCATCCAATCCATTGTTGCAGCACCATCGTGCACTTCACCAATTTTATGACTTTTTCCTGTATAGAATAAAATTCTTTCAGTAGTAGTAGTTTTACCAGCATCAATGTGAGCCATGATACCAATATTTCTATATGTATTTAATGCGTGTGTTCTAGCCATAATTTATTACCACCTAAAATGAGCGAATGCTTTATTTGCTTCAGCCATTTTATGTACATCTTCTTTTTTTTTAACTGCAGAACCTTTTTTTTCATAAGCATCATACAGTTCATTAAAAATTTTATCTGACATGTGTTTGTCTTTTCTTTTTCTAGAAGCATCAACTAACCATCTGATTGCTAATGCTTGCGCTCTTTTAGTTTTAACTTCAACAGGCACTTGATATGTTGCACCACCCACCCTACGTGATCTAACTTCAACAGTAGGCTTTATATTATTAATTGCTTCGTTAAAAACATTAATCGGTTCTTCTTTTGTTTTTGATTTTATTTTTTCTATTGCTTCATAGACAATTTTTTCAGCAACAACTTTTTTTCCATCATACATTATTGAGTTAATTAATTTAGGAATTATTGTAGAATTAAATATTGGGTCTGGAGTAACAATTTTTTTTGGTTGTGTTTTTTTTCTAGACATAATTATTTATCTTTTTTAGTTCCATACAAAGATCTACGTTTCTTTCTATTGGCAACAGCTTGTGTGTCTAGGTTTCCTCTAAGAATATGATAACGAACGCCTGGTAGATCTTTTACACGACCACCTCTAATTAAAACAACAGAGTGTTCTTGTAAGTTGTGACCCTCACCACCAATGTAGGCTGTAACTTCAAAACCATTTGACAATCTAACTCTTGCAACTTTTCTTAATGCTGAGTTAGGTTTCTTCGGTGTTGTTGTATAAACTTTTAAACAAACACCTCTTTTCAAAGGTTGCTTTTCTAGTGCTGGAACTTTGTTCCTAGCTACTTGTTTAATTCTTTTTTTTCTTAACAACTGGTTAATAGTTGGCATAAAATTTATAAATAATTAATATATTTTTGAGTGAAAATAACTGACAGGTTATTTTGTGGCAGCGTTTAGTTCCGTTACTTAGGTACTACATTCCAACCAAAAACACAGCCAAAATACTATTAAATTTTACTTTGTCAAACTAAAACTACAAGTTAAACGTGTTTTTTTTATTAATTTGCAGAAGTTTCTGGAGACTCTATTTTTTTTTGATCAGCTAAGAACTTGCTATCTGCTTCTAGAGCATTCCTGTTCCATTTATTTTTAATCCAGCCTGTACCAGCTGGTACTAATCTACCTACAATAACGTTCTCTTTTAAGCCATTAAGTGGGTCAATCTTACCTTTAATTGCCGCATCCGTAAGAACTCTCGTTGTTTCTTGGAATGAAGCAGCTGAAATAAATGACTCAGTTTGAAGTGAAGCTTTAGTAATACCCATTAAAACTCTTTCACCAGAGGCAGGATTTTTCCCTTCTGCAACAAGTTTTTCATTGGCATCATCAAATTTAATTCTATCAATCATTTCACCAGGCAAGTAAGTCGAATCGCCAGATTCTTTAATTTCAACTTTTTTAAGCATTTGTCTTAAAATAGTTTCAATATGTTTATCGTTAATAATTACACCTTGTAATCTGTAAACTTCTTGTACTTGGTTAACAAAATATTCAGTTAAATCTTTAATACCAAGAATTCTAAGAATATCGTGCGGCAATGGCTGGCCATCTAATAAATACTCACCTTTTTTGATTTTTTCACCTTGGTTAAAATTTATATGTTTTCCTTTTGGAATTAGGTAGTTTGAGGGTTCGCCATTTTCAGGTTGAATTGAAATTCTTTGTTTACCCCTAACTTCTTTACCAAATAATACTTGTCCATCATTTTCTGCAATTATTGCACTATCTTTTGCTTTTCTTGCTTCGAACAATTCTGCAACACGTGGTAGTCCACCTGTAATATCTTTTGTCTTAGTAGTTTCTTTTGGTAGTCTAGCGATTATATCACCAGCGAATATTTTTTGACCATCTTTTACTGATAAAATTGAGTCAGGTACTAAGTAGTATCTAGCCTCATTATCATCTGCTTTTTTAATTACATTTCCTTTTTCGTCTCTTAAGGTAATTCTTGGTTTCAAATCTGTATTTTTAGAT
>JABMNQ010000157.1 GCA_013204495.1 Candidatus Pelagibacter sp. | reverse complement strand
ATTTATGTTCATCACTATGTTGGTGATGATGTTTACAGGCCAAAGAGTATTTGGTGCGATTGGCTTTGTTGCTGTTTTTTCTGCACTATTGGTTTGGGGAAATGGTGCTATTGAAATGCCATATACAGCTACATGGAAATTATTCAAATGGTATCCGATGCTAACACTACCACTTTTTATCTACATGGGCTTTATGATCTCAGAATCAGGAATAGCCAGCGATTTATATAAAATGTTCCATGTATTTTTTGGTGGAATAAGAGGAGGTCTTGCAATTGGTACGATGTTCATGATGGTTGGAATTTCAGCTATGAATGGGTTAAGTGTTGCAGGTATGGCTATAGGAGCAACTATCGCTCTTCCCGAAATGTTAAAACGAAATTATGATAAAAAAATGATTACTGGTGTCGTTCAAGCAGGAAGCTCTTTAGGAATTTTAATACCCCCAAGTGTTGTAATGGTGCTGTATGGCATGATTGCACGTCAACCTGTAAGCAAACTTTGGCTTGCAGGACTTTTACCAGGTCTTTTAATGGCTAGCTTATTTATAATTTATATTTATGTAAGATGTCGTCTTCAACCTGAATTAGGCCCTGTATTAAGTAAAAAAGAAAGAGACATTCCGTTCAAAGAAAAACTAAAACTTTTAACTGCTGGAATAATTCCATTTGTAATATTTATGTCAATGACCGGGTTATTTTTAATGGGCATAGCAAGTTTGGTTGAATGTTCGGCTGTAGGAGCATTACTTGCAACAATCGCTTCTATATACAAAAAAAGATTTACCCGAAAAGTTTTAGATAACACTCTTAGAAAAACACTAGGTGTTTCATGTATGTTTATGTGGATAATATTAGCAGCCTTATGTTTTGGAGCAGTATTTGATGGTCTTGGTGCAGCACGAGCAATAGAGACACTGTTTATTGAAAGATGGCATTTAACTCCTTGGGGAGTTTTAATTATGATGCAACTTTCTTATATATTTATGGGAATGTTTTTGGATGATACGGCAATGTTAGTTATCGTAGCACCACTTTATGTACCCCTGATTATTTCATTAGGATTTGATCCTATTTGGTATGGTGTGCTTTACACAATTACCTGTCAGATCGCCTACATGACACCTCCTTTTGGCTATAACTTATTTTTAATGAGGGCTATGGCACCAAAAGAAATAACCTTATCAGACATATATAGCTCAATTACTCCTTTCTTACTGGTTATGTTGTTTGCATTAATTTTGGTTATGATCTTCCCACAGATTGCGATGTATCTACCCGATAAGTACTTATAAAACTAACGATACAACCTTGAGTTTTAAAAATATTTTAATACATGAGATAATTTATTTTTCTTTTTTAGTTCAATTAAAAAATTATTTATAATAGACTTTATGAATACGTTTTATAATTAATGGAGGGTAAATGAAAAAAGAAAAAAAGATCATAACAGGTAAAAGGCGTTCGTTTATTAAGAAGGCTAGCTTGTTAACTTTTGGATTGGCAGGTGCAAGTGTTGTTAAAGCTCCTTATGCTTACTCGGCATCCAACCCAATTAAATGGAGGCTTCAAACTTACTCAGGAGCTCCCCTAGGTGCACATGTAATCAAACCACAAATAGAAGAATTTAATAAAGCTGCTTATGGTGAAATGGAAATTGAACTTTATTATGCAGATCAATTAGTTCCTACTGATGAGTTATTCAGAGCAATGCAAGCGGGTACACTTGATGCTGTGCAAAGTGATGATGCTACAATGGGATCACCGGTTGATATATCAATATTTGGAGGATATTTTCCATTTGCAACTAGATACAGCTTAGATGTTCCGGCTTTATTTAAATATTATGGTTTAAATGAAATTTGGGATGAAGCTTATAGTGAAATTGAAGGAGTTAAATGGTTAAGCACAAGTGCTTGGGATCCATGTCATCTTTTCACTGTAAACAAAAAAGTAACTTCTCTTGCAGACATGAAGGGTTTAAGAGTATTTGGCGTTCCAACTGCTGGTAAATTCTTAGCTCAATATGGTCTAATACCGGTTACGGTTCCTTGGGATGATGTTGAGGTTGCTATGCAAACCGGAGAACTAGATGGTGTTGCTTGGTGCGGGTTTACTGAGGCATATGAAGTGGGTTGGGCTGATATCTGCAAGTATGCATTAACTAACGCTGTTACAGGAGCATGGTTTGGATCTTACTTTGCTAATCAAAAAGCTTGGGACAAATTGAGTCCAAAACTTCAAGCACTTTATAGAATGTCTATTAATGACTCACATTATTATAGACAAGTTTGGTATTGGGGCGGTGAAGCTGATCTACGTGTTAATGGGAAAAAAATGGAACTAACAAGTCTTCCTGATAGTGAATGGGCTAAAGTTGTAAACGACTCTAAAGCATTCTGGGATGAGACTTCAAGTATTAGTCCAAGAGCTAAAAAAGTTGTTGATGCATTTAAGCTGTATGCTGAAACAATGGATAAAGCTGGATATCCTTACAGATAATAAATATTTTTTAGGCGCCTCAAGAAAGAGGCGCCTAAACTTAATAACTACGGCTTAGCCGTAATACCCCCATCAACAATCAATTCAGTTCCAGTAATATAACCGGCTTGATCACTTAATAAGAATAAAGAAGCGTTTGCAATATCTTCGGGTTTACCCACTTTATTTAATGGGATAAATTTTTCTAAATTCTTTTTTGCATCAGGATTTTTTTTCCATCTAATCTGCATACCTGTATCTATTGGACCAGGTAAGATTATGTTTGATCTAATTTTGTCAGACGCAAATTGAATAGCAAAAGATTTTGAAAGTCTAATCATAGCTGCTTTTGAGGCACCATATGCGTCTTGAGGCTTGTCATCTCCAGACAAAGCATCAATAGAGGATATATGAACCATTGAACCAAATTTATTTTT
>JABMNQ010000156.1 GCA_013204495.1 Candidatus Pelagibacter sp. | reverse complement strand
TTTTAAGATTTAATTTTGATATTACTAATAATGCCCCAGTATTCCCTGCAGAAATTATAATATCTGATTTTTTTTCTTTTACACTTTGAATGGCAAGCCACATGCTAGTGTTTTTTCCTCTTTTTGCTCCCTCTAAAGGGCTGTCAGTACTTAGGACAATATCTTGAGTATCAACTATTTCAAAGCAAGTAGTTGGCAATTCATTGTTAATATGAGTTTCAATTTTTCTCTTATCACCAAAAATTTTATAAAACGTATTTTTGTTTTTTTTATAATGATGAGTTATGCCATCAATAATTTTTTTCGGTGAATTATCTCCACCCATTGCATCAACTGCAATTTTGATTATTTTATTCATTTAATTATTAAAGTTTTTATTCCTTAGGATCTAAAACTTGTCTACCTCTATACATCCCTGTTTTAAGATCTAGGTGATGTGGCAGTCTGTATTCACCAGATTTTTTATCTTCAACAATATTTTTTGATAAGAATTTCATATTCTGAGATCTTCTCATTCCAGTTCTTGACGGGGATTGTTTACGTTTTGGTACAGCCATAATAAAATTAATGCTTAAGTACACCTTTTATGTGTGAACTTAAAGTGTTATTTAATAAAAATTGCTTATATTTATCAAAATATTTGACAAAATAATCAATATTTAAGGCATTGTCTAAAAAAATTACCAGAACCTCTTTTTTTGATTCATCATTTAAATCATCCCAATTATGAATTTTATCAATCATACCATAAAATAAATTTAGATAATCTTTCATTTTTTTGTTTATAGATTGATCTCCATAACCAATCTCTCTGACACTTAGTTCCATTTGTCTAAAAACATAATCATAAATTTCTTGTAATAAGACTTTATCATTACCCTCTTTGTAAATTTTTAAAAAAAAAGCAAAATGTAATAGAAAAAAGATCAATCTATCTGAAAATGTATCTTGACTTTTAAAGTCTTTATATAAATCTTTATTTCTGGTTAATTTAACTAAATTGTTGTAAATATTTATATAGTCTTTATTCATGAAAAATTTATTTTTATTTATTATAATAGCATTATTTTTTTCCGCTTGTACGTTAAAAAAAGTTGAGAACCATCACGGCGTACATTTTTTAAATAAAAAACAAGAAAATCTTACTATTAAACAATCAAATAAAAATGATATTTTAATATTACTAGGTGCACCTTCTAGCAAGAGCACCTTTGATAATGATTTGTGGATATACATTGAAAGAATAACAGACAATAGTTCTCTAACAAAATTTGGTGCAGAAAGAATAATTGTTAATAACGTTCTATTATTAGAGATAAATAGTATGGGTCTATTGGAAAAGAAAGAATTTTTCGATCTTAATAGTATGAAAGAAATAAAATTTGCACAACAAACCACCGAAACTCAGTACAAGAAAAATACATTTCTTTATGATTTTCTATCAAGTATGCGACAGAAAATTAACGACCCACTAGGAAAAAGAAAAAGATAAGCTTTTCTTAACCAGCAATAACAGCCAATAACAATAAAGCTACAATATTCGTAATTTTAATCATTGGGTTTACAGCAGGACCAGCAGTATCTTTGTATGGATCTCCTACAGTGTCTCCAGTAACTGCTGCTTTATGAGCCTCAGAACCTTTTCCACCATAATTACCATCTTCAATATATTTTTTTGCATTATCCCAAGCACCGCCACCGGCAGTCATTGAAACAGCAACAAATAGTCCTGTAACAATTACGCCTAGCAACATAGCACCAACAGAAGCTAAAGCTTCTGCTTGTCCGCCTATAGAAAGAATAACAAAGTATAAAACAATAGGGGATAAAACTGGTAATAAAGAAGGTATAATCATTTCCTTGATTGCTGCCTGAGTTAATAAATCTACAAGTTTAGCATAATCAGGTTTTTGTGTTCCCTTCATAATCCCTGGAAATTTTTTAAATTGTCTTCTAACTTCCACAACAACGGCACCACCTGCTCTTCCAACAGCTTGCATTCCCATTGATCCAAATAAGTATGGAAGCATTCCACCAATTAATAAACCAACTACGACATAAGGGTTGGTTAGGTCGAAAGTAACAACTATCCCCTCTAACTTAGATCCAGCTGTGCCAGAAAAATGTTTAATATCTTCAACGTATGCAGCAAATAAAACCAACGCACCTAAACCAGCTGAACCAATTGCATAGCCCTTAGTAACAGCTTTTGTAGTATTGCCTACGGCATCTAATGCATCTGTAGTTTTTCTAACGCTGTTTGGTAATTTAGCCATTTCAGCAATACCACCAGCATTATCTGTAACTGGACCGTACGCATCAAGCGCTACAACCATTCCCGCTAAAGCTAACATTGTAGTAACAGAAATAGCAATCCCATAAAGGCCGGCTATAGAATTTGTGGCAAGAATACCTGCAACAATAATTAAAGCAGGTATTGCTGTAGCTTCCATTGAAACAGCTAAACCTTGAATAACATTTGTTCCATGACCTGTTGTAGATGATTTCGCAATACTTCTTACTGGTCTATAATCAGTTCCAGTATAGTATTCAGTAATCCAAATTAATAAACCTGTAATCACTAAACCAATTACTCCACAGTAATAAAGACTCATGCCGTTAAAAGTTTTTCCATTAACAGTATATTCGTTAGCAAAACCAATAACATAATCAGTAACTGGATATAAAATTAGCAAAGAGGAAACAGCAGAAACAACGAAGCCTTTATATAAAGCATTCATTACATTTTTACTTTTTCCAAGTTTAACAAAAAAAGTACCTAAAATTGATGTTAAAATACAAGCACCACCAATAGTTAGTGGATAGATCATCATATTTATATCACCGTAAAAAAAGATAGAAGATAGAACCATTGTTGCTACAATTGTTACGGCATAAGTTTCAAATAAATCAGCAGCCATACCAGCACAGTCGCCAACATTGTCCCCAACATTGTCAGCAATTACAGCTGGGTTTCTAGGATCATCTTCTGGGATACCCGCCTCAACTTTACCCACTAAATCAGCACCAACATCAGCACCTTTTGTAAAAATTCCACCACCTAATCTTGCAAAAATTGAAATTAAAGAAGCACCAAAGCCTAATGCAACAAGTGCATTAACAACTTCTCTTTCATTAACTC
>JABMNQ010000155.1 GCA_013204495.1 Candidatus Pelagibacter sp. | reverse complement strand
ATTTTAGGCTCTGCACTATAATCAATTACATTTATTTTTTTTAAGCTTAAAAAATTGAATATCTTTTTTTCAAAATTTTTTAGGTCCTCTTCATTAAAGGCATTCCCGAGTGACAGCATTGGAACTCTGTGTTTTATTTTTTCAAAATTTTTAGATGGTTTAAAGCCTACTGTTTTTGTTGGCGAATTTTTATTTTTTAAAAACTTAAATTTATTTTCAAGCTCTATTATATCTTTTTTTAATGAATCAAATATCTGATCTGAAACAATTGGCTTATCTTTATCGTAGTAATGTTTATTATATTTATGTACTAAATCTATTTTTTTTAAATACTCAATTTCCACTTCTTTGTCGTCCATGTTACTCGAACAATCCCTTAAATCTCTTTATCAATCCTATTTTTTTCTTTTTATCTTTTTGTATTTCCTCGATCCCATCTCTATAATTGGTATTAAAAACTTTATAGCTATTTTTATACCAATCTGAAGATTGGTAATTATAACCTAATGTATTAGCATATTTTTTAGACTCATCTATTAAGCCCAATCTATAATTAATTTCTACCAGTCTATGAAGTGCTTCTTCGGTATAGATGGTTGTATTGTATTTATTCACTACTGTTTTAAATCGATTTAAAGCCGGTATCCATTTGCTCTTATTTAAATAATATCTAGCTATATACATTTCTTTTGCTGCTAAAATTTCATTAATTAAATCAATCTTAAATTTTGCATCCATTGCAAATTCAGAAGCTGGGTACTCTTTTATTATTAACTCAAATTGATCTTTTGCATCTAGTATTGATTTTAAATCCTTTTTTTCATCTACTATTTGTTCATAAAAACTCATTCCAAGAAGAAAATGTGCATATACTTTATCTTTATGATTTGGATAAGTTTTTAAGTATCGCTCTAGTTCAAAAATTGTATCACTATAATAATCCTGAGTATAATAAGCATATGCAGCCATAATTGCTGATTTTGCTGCCCATGGTGATTGCGGAAATAATAGTTCTGCTTCATTAAATTTTTTAGCTGCTAATAATACATCTCCTCTTTGCAATTCAAAATAACCTTCCTTATAAGCATTAGACATTTGCATCTCCATGTCTACTTCTACAATTTCAGATATTTTATTTGTCTTATCTCCACATGAGTAAACAAATAATAATGCCACTAAAATGAATGATATTTTAAATTTAGAAATCATTATCTTATTCTAACAGATTATGAATAAAACTCTATTTTTTAAGCTATAGATCTTAAGTGACTTCTATTAATAAAAGCGTTTGGCAAATGTTTTTCGGTAATTTCAATTAATGAAAAATTTTCATCATTTTGAAAGACTTTTCTTAATAATTGATTTGTAAGTTTGTGGCCACCTTGAGAACAAATTATTTTTCCAATTATCTTATAGCCAGCTAAGTATAAATCTCCCATACAGTCTAAAATCTTATGGTTTACAAATTCTTTTTCATTTCTAAGTCCATCTTGATTCAATACTGCGTTATTCTTAACAACTATCGCGTTATCAAGATTGCCACCTTTAGCTAAGCCCATCTCTTTTAATTTTTCTATATCCTCAAATAAACAAAATGTTCTAGAGTTATAAATGTCGCTCAAATCAGACTCGAATACTTTCACCGAGTTTCTTTGTGTTCCTATAACTTCATTTTCATATTTTAATTCAAAATCTATATCTAGGCTAATTTTGCTTGGTTCAATCGAAATTGTTTTATTACCATCAATAAATTCTATTTTCTTTTGAATCTTAACTATCTTAATTGGCGCATCACTATTTTTAATTCCAGTTTTTGAAATCGCTTCAACAAATAGTTTTGCCGAACCATCTAAGATTGGTACTTCTTGATTGTCAATTTCAATCAAAGCATTATCAATACCTAATCCATATAAAGCTCCCATCAAATGTTCTACTGTGGATACACTTACGCCATCTTCATTTGAAATAGTTGTGCAAAATATTGTGCTACTAACATTAAATATATTAGGGGTAATTATATTGTTTTCTTTAAGATCTATTCTTTTAAAAATTATTCCAGAATTTGGTGCAGCTGGCTTTACAGTCATGTTTACGACTAACCCACTATGAAGACCAACACCTTTGAAGGTGATATCTTTATTAATAGTTTTTTGATTTAAAACAGACATTCAATTCTTATAAATAATTGAATTAAATTAAGAAAAACAAGAAATGTTACAGGAAAATACTATTTTATCTAAAGAAGTGAAAAAGTTTTTCAAAAAAACCTTGTTTTATTGATTTTTTTGGTACCACTACAACCTCTTGTTTATTTGGCTGTGAAATAAATTTAAATCCTGACTGACAAATATCTTCTAAGGTTTCTTCTAAAAAATCTATATCATTTGGAAAGGAAATTTTATCCTTATATTTATTGTCAAGTACTCTTGAGCCCTCACCAGTTAAAATCATCTTGGACATATTAGTTAAAAACAAATTTGATTTGATAGATTTGTTGCATAACTCAAGAATTTCTTCAGTTCTAGCAAAAATTATTTTTTGGAGAGTGTCTGGTGATATGTTTTGTTCATTTAAGATTTTAGGATTTTGATCAAAATTAAGTTTGATCTGTTCAGAACTATCCATATCTACCTTTAAAATTAAAGAAATATCTTTTGTAATATGATTGCCACCAATGGGCAAAACATCTATGGAGATAATTTTGTCATTTAAATAAGAAATTATTGATGTTTTATTAAATCCAACATCAATAAATGATACATAACCGTTTAAGCTTAAATTATTTTTATAGTTAATAGATTTCGCATAGCTAGAGCAAATAATTTGATCAATTAAAATATTTAATTTAGAAAAAATATTCTTGAAATACAGGATTAAATCTCTTGGCAAGCAAATAAAAAGTATATCTAAAGACATAAAATGACATTCTATTTCATCTGGTAAAGAAGGATAATCAATTCCATCAATTTTATAATTATTAATAATGATATGAGCAATATTATGGTTAGTATAATATTTTAAAATTTGTTGTTTGGCTTCCTGGACTAAAAATTTAATATTTTCTTGTTTTAACTTGGATCCATCAAGTTTTTTAGATAAAGAAATGCCAATCGAAAGCATTTTTGGGCTATCTATCATCAAATTTACATTATTAATATATTCATTAGAATTGTCCTCAAGAGAAACAATAATTTCTTTAATTTTTGACTCTAGGTTTGATCTATCTGTAAAAAATTCACTTTCAGCACAAAAGGCATCTTTATTATTATCTGTATTAAATGTTCCAGCTCTTATTTTAGAAAAGCCACAATCAAAAAAAGTTTGAAAGTTTTTATTAGACATTATTCTATAATTAAATGATTTTTAACCCTCAAATCAATAATTTTTTTTTCAATTTCATCATTGTTTATAATTTTATATGCAAGATTTAGTGATTCCAAAGAATTATTTAGGGGTAGTTTAATTAAAATATCATTATTAGTTAAAATATCCCATCTATTTGACTGAAAAAAATATAATGTTTTAAGTTCTTTAAAAGTAAATTTAGATTGTTCAATATTTTTTTTTAGAGCTAAGAAATCTGTAGAATTAAATTCACCAAATATATAAGGCAATATTTCATTATTTTCTTCATTTTTAATAAGCTTACCATTTGCACCAACTAATAATTTATTATCATTAGAAGTTCTAGCAAGGTATTTAGTTGGTTTAATTTTGACATTTATGGTTGAGGGGTAAATTCGTTTAATACTATATTCTTCTATAAGGTTATATTTATTCATGATTTTGTTAATTTCTTTTTTATCCATGAAAAATATATATTTATAAAATAAATTACTTAGTTCATTTGAAATTTTTAAATTTTCGATATTAGAAAGACCTTCAATATTAATCTTATTGTCTATTGACGAGTAATTATTTTGACTAACAGCAAATTTTCCACTTGTTGTACTCAATATAAACAACAATATTAAATATACTATTATCTTATTTTTTTTACCTATTGATTGATGCATCTTTTAAAATCCATTCAATTAATTTTATAAAGCTTATCCCTACATAGTTAGCTATTTCTGGTACTAGTGAGAGTTTTGTCATCCCTGGCTGGGTGTTAATTTCTAATAAATAAAATTTTCCGTTATAATATTTAAAATCAGACCTAGTAACTCCTCGGCAACCTATTATTTGATGAGCTTTATTTGCAATGCTCTTAATTTTATCTAAATTTTTTTTACTTAAATTGACTGGAATTATGTGCTTTGTTTTGGCTTTTGAACTATATTTAGCTTCATAATCATAAAATTTTCTCTTAGGCTCTAACTCTATTGCGCCAAGTGCTTTCTTGCCCATTATTGCTACTTGTATTTCTCTACCGGCAATAAATTCTTCAATTAAAATTTGCCTATATATATTTAGTTTTTTTAAATTTTTAATTATATTTTTTTTTGTACATATATAAACATGTACACTTGAGCCTTCATTAATTGGTTTAATAACAACAGGAAATTTTAATTTTTTATCAATTTCTTTAATGATATTTTTGTTAAATTTTTCAAAATCAAATTTAATGTATTTTGGTGTTAATATTTTGTGTTTAAGAAACATATTTTTTGATATCTCTTTATCCATTGCTATTGAGGAAGCAAGTACCCCTGAATGTGTATAAGGGATTTTTTGTGTTTCTAAAATTGCTTGAATATAACCATCCTCTCCATACTGACCATGCAAGGCATTAAACACTATGTTTGGTTTAAATGAATATATATCACCCAATAAACTCTTGTGAGGCTCACTAGTTTTAACACTATATCCATTTTTTTTTAATTCATTAGACACTTGTTTTCCAGTATCTAAGCTTATTAATCGTTCTTTAGATATTCCACCACAAAGTACTAGAATTTTTTTTTTCATAGTTATTCCAATATCTTTATTTCTTTTTCAAGCACAACACCTGTTTTTTTTTTAACTTGTTCTTCAACAAAATTTATTAATTTGATCATATCATTAAAGCTAGCGTTATTCTTATTTGCAAAAAAATTATAATGTTTATCTGAAATGCACGCATCACCAAAACTTAAATCCTGCGGTACAGATTCTTTTATTAATTCCCAAACTTTTTTATCTGATTGATTAATCGGATTTTTAAAGGTACTTCCACTCGTTTTAATTTTAGTTGGTTGGGAGCTATCTTTTTTATTTTTTAGTTCTTTGACTTCATTTTTAATTTTAACTTTATCTTTATTGTGACCTTTAAAAGATGCACTTAAAAAAATTAAATTGTCAGGTAAATCATTGCCTCTATATTCAAACATAATCTTGCTTACTGGTATTGTTAAAACCCTACCTTCTCTGTCAATAGCTTGTATGGACAGAAGTATATCTTTAAATTCTCTATCAAAACAACCTGCATTCATTTTTAAACCACCTCCTATTGTTCCCGGTATACATGCTAGAAACTCAAATCCCCCTACTTCATTTTCTAAAGCAAAGTCTGATAGTTTTTTATCTAAACAAGCACTACCAGCAATAATTATATCATTTGGCAGTATTGAAATATTAGAAAAATTTTTACCTAATTTGATAACAACACCTTCGAAGGTGTTATCGTTTATAAGCGTATTTGAGCCGGCACCTAAAACAAAAATTTTTTCTTTTGTGCCAAATTTCCTTAAGAATAGAACTAAATCTGATAAATTATCAGGTTTAAAATAAACCTTAGTTTTACCCCCTATATTAAACCAATTACTTTTCTTTAAGTCATAATCAAATAAGAATTTACTATTAATCTCATTGGAAAATTTTCTTAATTCTTCTAATTGCATTATATTAATTTTGGAAGTTCCCTCATCCATGATGAAATAGTACCTGCACCCATGCCAACTACTATTTTTTTTCCATAAATATTATTTTTTATAAACTTTGCTAATTGATACTGATCATTAACCATAAATAGTTTAACTTTTGAATTTTTGATAATTTCTTTTGCAAAACTAGTATAATCAAATCCCAACTTTATTTTTTCACCCGCAGCATAAATTGGGCATAAAATGACTGTGTTAGCTTTTTTAAATGATAAACTAAATTCTTTTTTTAAGTCTTTTAATCTCGATATTCTATGAGGTTGAAATACACAAATAATTTCTTCTTTTTTATATGCGGCCCTTACTCCATTTAAAACTTCTTTAATTTCAGTTGGATGATGAGCATAATCATCATAGAAATTAGTTTCTCTATGGGTAAATATTTTATTAAATCTTCTCTGAACACCCTTGAACTGTTTCAAGCCAACCTTAATAGTATTTTTAGAAATACCAATTGTTAAAGCTACTGCAGCAGCAGCTGTTGAATTACGTATATTATGAATGCCAAGAAGAGGGATTTTAATTTTTTTAATAATTATACTTTTTTTCCCTGGTAGTTTGATTGATAAATCATACTCCGAAAACTCTTTCAATTGTCTTATATTTTTTATATAAAATTGTGATTTTGGATTCGTTCCATATGTAAAATAATTTTTAATTTTTAATCTTTTTAACAAATCATTATTATTTTTATCATCAATACAAATAAATGATTTTCCAAATGAGGGTACTTTATTAATAAATTTTATAAATAAATTTTTAAGATCATCTATAGAATCATAATAATCCATGTGTTCTCGATCTATATTTGTTACAATAGAATATGTTGGTGGTACATGAATAAAGCTTCCGTCAGACTCATCCGCTTCTAATATACACCAATCACTTTTTCCAAGTTTTGCAGAATTTTTAATTGCATTAAGAACACCTCCATTAATAATTGTTGGGTCCAATTTTGTTTTAGAAAAAATTGCTGCTAATAATGATGTGGTAGTTGTTTTGCCATGCGATCCAGTAACAACAATATTTTTAGTCAAGGAAACTATATTGGCTAGCATTTGGCCACGCTTATAAATAGGCAACATTCTTATTTTTGCTTCAATTAATTCGGGATTATTTTTTTTAATCGCCGAGGAGACAACAACAATAGTTGCGCTAGAAATATTTTTTTTACTGTGCTTGATGTTAATTTTGATCTTATCTCTTTTTAATCTCTCAACATTTTTATTAGTTTGGACATCACTACCTTGAACATTAAAGCCCATTCTTTTCATGATAAGGGCAAGGCCACTCATACCTATCCCTCCTATGCCAACAAAATGTATAATTTCAGTTTTTGCTAATTCAATTTTCATTAATAATCGACTTAATTTTCTGATTTATATTATTCCAGCTATTTTGATAGCTAAAATTTTTCATATTATTTTGTTTTTCTTGGTATTCTTTTTTGTTCTCAATAATGTTTGTTATAATATTCACTATACTGGCTTCATCAATTATATTTTGGTTTAAAATCCAATTACAACCAATTTCATTATAAAAATTTGCATTTTCTAATTGATGGTTATCTTTCGCAGTAGGTAGCGGTATAGCAACATGAGGTAAATTTAAAAAAACTAACTCTGCTAAAGTTGAGGCACCCGCTCTCGTAATGCATATATTTGATTTTTGCATAAAGCTTGAAACATCTTCACTGTAATCAAATAATTCACATTCAATATTGTTATCTTGATAAACCTTTTTTAAATTTGGAAAATTGCTTACAAGAGATTGCTGATAAACTTTGAATTTATATTTTTTAGATAATTTAATTATAGAATTTTTAACCAAAGTATCAAATATTCTTGCTCCTTGACTGCCACCTATAATAAGAAGATTAACTTCTTCATTTATTTTTTCTATTTTACTAAGGTCATAGAATTTTTTTCTTAATAGAGGTGGTATTGTTATAATTTTATTTTTAAACTTTTTTGGAAGATTTTTAATATTATCAGAATAACAAAATATTTTTTGACAATAATTAATAAAAAATTTATTTGATCTTCCCAAAACAATATTAGGTTCAAACAAAAATAATTTAATATTTAGTAACTTTGAGGACAAACATAGTGGTAATGACATGTAGCCGCCTGTAGATATCAATATATCAATTTTATTTTTTTTAAAAAAATATATAGATTTAATAATTAAACTTAGAATTAAAAAAAACTGAAAGGGAATTAAAAAAAAATTCTTTGAGATTGGGTTGACATTGAAAATACTTAAATTGTAGTCATCTACCTTTAAAAACCTAACGCCTCTTTTATCAGAAGTCATTAAAACGTCGAATTGATCCTTTAAATGTTCATATAATATTGTTGCTGGAACAACATGTCCCCCAGAGCCACCTGTGCTGATTAAAATTTTTTTTTTCATTTAATTAACTTTTCTTTTTGTCAAATTTAATATTATGCCTGATAAAATTGACATACCAACGATTGAAGATCCTCCATAACTTAAGAAAGGTAGGGTCATGCCAGTAGTGGGAAATAGTCTAATGTTAACACCAAGATGAATTAATACTTGAAATATAATTAAACTTATAATGCCCGTTAAAACTAATTTTGTTTTTTCACTTTTTTCCAAATATATCTTTTTAAAAACTTTGTAGATGAAAAATAAAAATAAAATTAATAACAATATAATTGCTACAACTCCAAATTCTTCAGAAATTACAGATACGATATAGTCTGTATGGGCTTCTGGAACTCTATTTTTAAGAGTACCTTCGGCTATACCTTTCCCAAAATATCCTCCGCTGCTTATTGCATCTATTGCTTTGTCTGATTGAAAGTTATGTGTCCCATTATTTGGGTTAAAAAAGGATAAAATTCTACTTTTTATATAGATAAATTTTGGAATTAAAAAAACCATATAAAGCAGTGATAATAATAAAAAACTAAAAAAAGTTATAATTATTGGTAAACTTATACCAGAAATAAAAACTAAGGTGGCCCAAGATAAAAGCACCAAAAATGTCTGGCCAATATCAGGCTGCATTATTAATAAAAGAATTATTGGAAAAATTGCTACAATTGTTAGCGCATACTTAAAGTAAATATTAAAATTGTTTTCCATGCAAAGAATTGAGGCAATGAAGATAATTACAAAAGGTTTAACGAGTTCAACAGGTTGAAATCTTGGCAGAAAAAAAAGATTAAGCCATCTTTTAGATCCTTTTACTTCTGTGCCAAATATTGGTACTAAAAATAAAAAAAATATAGATATAAAAAATAAGTATAAAGAGATTCTAAATAAATTTTTTTCACTTAGTGAGGAAAAAAAAATTAAAACTATCATCCCTATTAATGTAAATGCTAGATGTTTAAAGAAAAAAAAATAATTATTCGTATCTAATTTGTCAGATGCAATTAATGATGTTGACACTAAAGAAAAAAATAATCCTAAACTAAATAAAAATATTATTAATAAGAGTAAAGTCTTGTCTATATTTTTCCACCACTCATAATAAAATTTATATAGCGAGTTATAATTTGGCATTTATATGTTTCATAATAAGTTTGTTAAAAAATTTTCCCCGTTCCTCAAAATTGTTAAAATTGTCAAAAGAAGCTGCTGCAGGACTAAAAAGAATTGTTTTGTGTGTTAATTTATTATCTATTTTAATATCTAAAAATATTTTTTGAATTAAAGTTTTTAGATTTAAAAAAGATTCATATCTCATTAGTTTTTTTAGTTTATCTATAAAAAAACCTTTATCTTTCCCAAAAATATATGCTCTAATATTTTTATTATTTCTTTTATTCCATAATAATTTGTCGCCTTTTTTTGCCAATCCACCAACTATCCAATATACATTGTCCAAAGATCTTAATAGGCTTTCAGATGACGAGAAAGATGTCGACTTTGAATCATTAATAATTGTAAGTTTTTTTGAATGATAAATTATTTCCTGTCTATAGTTTAGGCCTTTAAATTTCTCCAATGTCTTAAATAAGGAATCTTTTTTGAGTTTTAATATCTTAGTAACAGCAAAAACAAATTGCAAATTTTCTTTATTTCCATCAGTTGCAAAATATTTATTTTTTACTTTTCTGATAAAGTTGATATTTGTTTTTTTGTTTATTTTAATTATTTTCGAATAAAAATTATTTAATTGGAGTTGCCGCTTTATATAAAAGTTATTTACGTTAAGAATTGCTAAATCTTTTTCTGATTGATTCTTAACTAATTTAAACTTAGCATTTACATATTTACTTATAGTCTTGTGTCTATCCAAATGGTCTGGTGATATGTTTAAAATTAATGATATATTTGATCTAAATAACTTGCTGTATTCTAACTGGTAAGAAGATGCCTCAATCACAAAAACTGTCTTATTTGTTATATTTTTTTCTAATAATATAGGGTTGCCAATATTGCCAACTAAACGAACATCTACTTTTTGTGCTTTTAAAATCTCATACAGAATTTTTGCTGTAGTTGATTTTCCATTAGTTCCAGTTATTGTTATTTTATTATTATCTTTATAATGACTGTAAAAAATATCCAAATCTGTATGAATTTTTTTATAATTTTTTTTTAGAAAATTGCTTAAACTACATCTGTTAATATTTATTCCAGGACTAAGAATTATGTAATCAAATTTTATTTTTTTTATTTCTTTATAATTAGTTTTTATTTTATCATCATATTTGGTGATATCGTTATTTTTTCTTAAAAATTTAAAGGTTGATAATCCACTTTTACCTAAACCATAAATTAAAATTCTTTTGTTAAAAAAAATATTTTTATTATTTAACATTATCTAAGTTTTAATGTCGCCAAACCAATCATTGCAAGAATTATTGAAATTATCCAAAATCTAATCACTACAGTGGATTCTGGCCAACCTTTCTTTTCAAAATGGTGATGGATAGGAGCCATTCTAAAAATTCTTTTTCCCGTCAACTTAAATGATATAACTTGAACAATAACTGAGATTGCCTCAAGAACAAATAAACCTCCTGTTATTGCTAAAACTATTTCATGTTTAGTAATTATTCCAATCGCTCCTAATGAGCCCCCTAAAGCTAGAGATCCAGTATCACCCATAAATATTTTGGCTGGTGGTGCGTTAAACCATAAAAAGCCCAGGCATGCACCAATAATTGATCCACAAAAAACAGATGCCTCTCCCATGCCCTCTAAATATGGTATATTTAAATATTCTGAAAATATAATATTACCAGTAACATAGCTAATAAATGCAAAACATCCCGCCACCAATATAACTGGTACTGTGGCTAAACCGTCAAGACCATCTGTGAGATTTACAGCGTTTGATGATCCAACAATTACAAATACGGAGAATGGTATAAAAAACCATCCTAAGTTTATAATTAAGTTTTTGAAAAATGGAAAATATAAATTTGTTAACTCTGTATTTTGAGAGAAATGTAATAGCCCCACTATGCCTACTACTCCTATTATAATTTGTGAAATAATCTTAAATCTAAAGGAAATGCCATAAGAATTTTTAAATTTAATTTTTTGGTAATCGTCGTATGCTCCCAATAAACCGTAGCTAGTTACTATAAAAAGTAAAAACCATATATGGTAATTAGATAAATCACCCCATAATAGTATTCCTGAAAATAAACCAAGCAATATTAAAACACCGCCCATTGTAGGTGTTCCAATTTTTTTTATAATATGCTCTGTTGGTCCATCATCTCTGATTGGATTTAAGATTTGTCTTGCTGAAAAAATTCTTATAAAGGGAGTGCCTACTAATAAAACTACCACCATAGATGTGAACATTGCCAATCCTGTTCTAAAAGTAAGATACTTAAAAACATTCAAAAAACTGTATTGATCAACTAAATCGGTAACAAGGCTATAAAGCATTGATTTTTCCCATTTTTATTTGTCTAGTGAGACTGTTAAGTCCTGTTGAGTTTGAACCCTTGATCATTAAATAATCATTATTATTTAATGAATTTTTTATCAAATCAATTATTTGAGATTGATTTTTTATAATTGTCCCTCTTTTGCTTTTATTAAGCTTTTTGTACGTTATCTCAATATCCTTACCAATAACATTCACATTTTTAAGTGCCAACTTATTTATACTCATGCCAATTTCCGCATGTAAATTTTTTGAATATTTACCAAGTTTCAGCATATCACCAAGTATTAAATGTTTTTTTGAATTATCAACTTTAATCATATCAAAATTTTTTAATGCGGATTTTAAAGATAATGGATTTGAATTATAACTTTCGTCTACAAGATAAAGAGATTTTTTAGATAGTTTAATTTTTATTATATCGCCCCTTCCTTCTGGTCTTTGGTGATTATAAAAAATATTTTCATTTAATTTGTTAATATTCATAAAGATCGATATAATTGAAATTGCAGCTAGTAGATTTTTTAAATCATTTTCAAAATTTGAATTTATATAAAAATACTTTTTTACTTTATGAGCCATTACATATATTTTATATTTAGATTTAATTTTAGTAATTGATATTAAGCTAATTGATGCTTCTTTACTTTTCATACTAAATGATAGAATTTTCAAATTTCTTTTTAATCCTATCTTTTTGTGAAAATTAAAAAACCTGTCATCTTTATTTAATACAAGATAGCCATCTTTTTTTATGTTATGAATAATTTCTGCTTTAGCTAATGCTATTTGATTAATATTTTTAAAATTTTTAATATGTGCGTAGGAAATATTTGTAATAACTCCAACATCTGGTTTTATTATTTTTGATAAATTGTCTATTTCACCTTTTTTATCCATACCAACTTCAAAAATACCAAAATCATCATTTGTTTTTAGATTAAACAAACTTAAAGGGACACCAAATTTATTATTAAAGGACTTTGGTGAGTATGTTACTTGGAAAATTTTATTTAATGATTTTCCTGTTAATTCTTTTAAAGAAGTTTTTCCACAACTACCTGTTATGGATATTATTTTACTTGATAAATTTTCTCTTAAAATAGAAGATGCTTTTGTTAAAAAATTTAAGCTATCTTTTACAATTATTTTTTTTTTTGATTTTTTTCCCTCACTTGCTATCACTAAACAAGCACCACTAGCAAAAGCCTCTTTCACAAAAAGGTTCCCATTCTTTCTTTTTCCCTTGATTGCAAAAAAAATATCATTTTTTTTTATTTCTTTTGAATTAATTGATGCATTTTTTATAATTGTTTTAAGAGAAATAAAAGTTGAGTTGCTTAACTCATTTAAAATATTTATTTTTAAATTACTAGAGAGAGTCTTATTTTTTAATTTGATATTATTTAGTATTTCTTTTCTGTCAGCAAACTTTTTTTTTAATTTTCCATAATCTTGCAACTCTTCATGTCCTTTACCTGCAACAACCAGTATATCACCTGTTTTTAAGTTTAAAATTGCTTGTTTGATTGCTTCAGATCTATTTGGGATTTCATAAGTTTTTGATTTATCTATGCCTTTTTTAATGGCAGACCTAATTTTTTTTGGATTTTCATTTCTAGGGTTATCATCAGTTAAATATATTTTTTCGCAGAATTGATTGGCAATTTTACCCATCATACGTCTCTTGCCTTTGTCTCTATTACCTCCACAACCAAAGACAATAAAAATTCTTTTATTTTCAAATTGTTCTTGTAGGTTAAGCAAGCATGTCTTTAAAGCATCTGGTGTATGTGCATAATCAAGGATAACTTTTGAATTATTTTTTAAATTACCAATTTTTTCAAATCTTCCACTAACAGGTTTGAGATTTTTAATAGAATTTACTATCTTTCTAAATTTTAAATTACTTTGTTCAGCAGCTAACATTGCCATAAAAATATTTTTTAATTGAATTTTTCCTATAAGTTTTATTTCAAATTTATAGATATTTTTTTTATATTGGATCTTAATAATTTGTTTATCATTATGATATTCGTGTGAAATTAAATTTAAATTACTTTTATTATTTAATATTGTGTAAAGATTAAATTTATTTTTTAATACTATATCTTTAATTTTTTTATACTGTTTAATTGAATCATCTGTAATTACATTTGCTTTTTTTGTTAAAAGTTTTTCAAATAAATATAGTTTTGCTTTCAAATAATCACTAAATGTCTTGTGATAATCTAAATGATCATGGGATAGGTTTGTGAATATTCCTGTTTTAAATTTTAAACCATCTAATCTATTTTGTTTAAGTCCATGACTAGATGCTTCCAATATAACATTATTAATATTTTTATTTTTAAGATTTATTAATACTTTATTTAATTCAATTGGGTCCATTGTTGTATTTGAAGCCTTTGTAATTGAATTATTAGTTTTAATTCCTAAAGTTCCAATTGATGCTACTTTTTTTTTATTCAATTTTAGTATTTGAAAATAAAAATCTACTATTGATGATTTGCCATTTGTACCTGTTACTGCAATTAGATTCTTTGGTTTATTTTTATTGGTTCCATAGGACAATTCAGATAATAGTTTTCTTACATTTCTAGTTTTTATGAATAATATTTTATCCTTTATTCCTTCAAATTTTTGTGTTGAAACAATTGTTTTTGCTCCATTTTCTATAGCATCATTAATAAATTTGTTACCATCATTTAGGTTTCCTTTGATTGCAAAAAAAATATAATTCTTTTTGCATTTAGAGCTATCAAAGCTAAATCCTGAAAAATAATGATTTTTATATTCAGTTTTAATATTTTTAAAAAAATGACCAATCAACATAAGATCATTAATTTTCCATATGTTTTGTGGCCAAAATAGGCCCAATTCTCTCAATGATTTTGCCGGTAACCTCTACCGAAGTCCAACCTGCTGTATTAAAAGGTGTTCCCTTTGTTGGTTGTTTTCCATCTCTATAATAATAAATATATTCACTATTTGTTTTTGGCTCATCTAATAAAACAATTAATACATATTTTGGTTGGGAGGTTGGAAATATAGACACAAATGTATTAACTTTTAAATTTGAATACCCTCCTAATGTAGTTTTTTGTGCTGTTCCAGTTTTGCCACCTACTTCATATCCATCTACATTTGCTAACCCGGCGGTACCCTCTTTATTTGTAACTATTTTTCTTAGTATTAAATTTATTTTTTCTGAAATACCTTCCTTAATAATTCTCTTTTTAGTTTTATTATCATCTTTGTCTTTTTTAATCAAACTAGGCTTAATATCAAAACCACCATTAGAAATAATTGAATATCCCTTAGCAAGCTGTAATGGTGTTGTGGTTATTCCATGCCCAAATGAAACTGTTGCTAGTTTACATTTTCCCCACTTAAATGCTATTGGCTCTCCAACTTCCTCAATATCAAAATCAATCCTATTTAAAACACCAATTTTCTCTAAAAAAAATTTAAGTTTATCTATTTCTAATTTTTGTCCAATTCTTACAGATCCTATATTCCCAGATCTAATTAAAATTTCTTCTACGGTTAAATCTGCAGGTATTTTATCGCTATATTCTCCAATTGTTTGTCCAGCACAACTGATTGATTTTGGTAAATCTAAAAACTGTGTATTTATATCTATTAAATTCTCATCTAATCCTGCGGCAATAGTAAATGTTTTAAAAACCGAGCCTAATTCATATACACCTTTTGTAGCTCTATTTATAAAGTTTAAATCAACAACCTTCTCTCTCTTATTAAGATCAAAATCTGGATATGACACCATAGAGATAATTTCTCCACTATTAACATTCATTAAAATTGCAGCGGCACCTTTGCTTCTAAAAATTGAATTAAATTTTACAAGTTGTTCTCTAATTAAAAATTGTATGTCAGTATCTACAGTTAACCTAAGAGGTTCTTTTTTTTGTTTTAATCTATTGTTAAATGATTTTTCAAGACCTGATATACCTTGATTATCATCATCTATCTGCCCAATAATATGACTAAAAAGATTTGATTGAGGATATATTCTCGTTAATTTTTCTTCTGGCTTGATTGATTTATCACCAAGTAACATAATTTTTTGATAATTTTCTACAGATATTTTCTTTTCAAAATAAAAAAATTTATTTTCATCAAGTTTTTTAGATATTTCTAAATAATCTTTGTTTGGAAATATCAATTGTAAGTTAATTAAAAGTTTTTTTTTATCTATAACTTCGACCGGGTTTATTCCAATATCAATAGAACTAGCAGTTTTTGCTAAATAATTTCCATTTCTATCAATTATATCTGCTCTATAATTATTTATATTGGGTGTTGATTTAATATTACTCTCTACTTTTAATGACCCTAAATGAAGTAGTCGGATTGAAAATATTATCGAAATAACTAGAAATACAAAAAAAATAAACGCTATTCTATTAAACTGTATATTTAAATTTGTTTTATTTTTTTTATATGAAAATTTGTTTTCATACTCTTCTAAAATAATATTATTTTTGTCTCTCATTTTCATTCTTTATTAAGTCATTTACCAATATTAAATTATCGTTTTCGGTGATCTCCTTAATTTTTGTAATATCTATTTTCATTAAATCTTTTTCAAAATACTGGGCTTGATATTGAGTTAACTTCCCTGGAGAGCTTAGAAAATTATATTCCAGTAATACATCACTAAGCTCTCTTTTAAGTGGTCTGATATTTTCATTTATTGCAAAAATCCTATCTTCTATTTCCTTTGTTGAGGTTTTTACAATTGAAGTGGCTAGAAT
>JABMNQ010000154.1 GCA_013204495.1 Candidatus Pelagibacter sp. | reverse complement strand
TCTACATTTTGTAATTTGGATATTGTATCAAAATTGACATAGTCAGGATTTAAATCACTAATATGTGAACTGATGTCTCTAATTTTACCTTCTGTATCTAAAACTGCTGGTTTCTCATTTCCTTTTTGTCCTACTCTTAATAATTTCATAGTTCTCCTTATTTTTATTAATTAAATTGAAATTCCACCATCAACAGAAATTGTAGTTCCAGTTGTAAATGTTGCATCATCACTTGCTAAATAAACGGCTACAGCTGCTATTTCTTCTGCAGTTCCTAATCTTCCCATAGGCTGTCTTGCTATAAAATCTTTCTTAGCTTGAATTGGATCTGGGCTTTGATTAACTCTATCTTGCCATGAAGGTGAAAATACCGTTCCTGGTGCAATAGAATTACATCTAATGTTTTGTTTTACAAAATCTGCAGCTATTGATTTAGTTAAGCCAATTACTGCTCCTTTTGTAGTTCCATAAACAAATCTATTTGGAAACCCTTTTAAACTTGAGGCACATGACGAAACATTAATTATGCTTCCACCATTCTGCTTAACCATTAAGGGTAAAATTGCTTTACACATTTGGTACATAGATTTGACATTCACATCAAAAGAAAAGTTCCAATCTTTTTCTTCACATTCAAGAATAGATCCATGATGAACAAAACCAACTGCGTTAAATAATACATCTACTTTATCTAAAGTTTTTGAAAATTCTAAAACTGCATCATTATCTGTTGAGTCTAATTTTTGAACTTTAATATTAGGATATTCTTTATTTAAATCAGCTAATGTTTTGTCATTTAAATCTGTTGCAGTAACATGGGCTCCTTCATTATGAAATGCTATTGCTGTTGCTTTTCCAATTCCTTGACCTGCAGCTGTTACTATAATTTTTTTATCTTCTAATCTTCTATTCATTTTTTATTTATCCTTTCAATTTCTTTGTAAAGTGAACTATGGTCTGTTTCACCATATCCATTCTTGACAAGACTTTTATACATTTCTTTGACTAAATTTGAAATAGGTAAATGAGTATTATAACTATTAGCACATTCTAGAATATTATTCATATCTTTTAAATGTACTGAAGTTCTTCCTTTTGGAGTAAAATCTTTTTCTATCATTCTTTTTCCATGCGTTTGAAGAATTTTACTATCTGCCCAACCACCTGACAAAGCTTTAATCATTTTATTTGGATTAGCTCCTGCTTTTTCACAAAGTGTTACTGCTTCTGCAACAGCGCCTATTGTTAAACCAACAATAATTTGATTAGCAAGTTTAGAAACTTGACCACTTGATACTGGACCAACTAAAGTTGGGTTGCCCATTGCTTTTAAAACATCTGAAACATCATCAAAAACTTTTTGTTCTCCACCAATCATAATTGCTAAAGATGCCTCCTCTGCACCTATTGTTCCTCCTGAAACTGGAGCATCTAGATAGTTAATATTCTTTGAGTGTAAATTATTACCATGTTTTATTGCTGTAGTTGGTTTTACTGAGCTCATATCTATTACTGTAGCATCAACCTTTAGGTTATCTAAAAATTCCTGACTATTCATCACGGCATCGACAGAGTTATCATCTGTTAGCATTGTAATAACAACATCATTATCACTCACCACTTCCTTAATAGATTTAGAAATTTTTCCACCAAACTCTCTTAAAGGTTCGGCCTTACTTTCAGTCCTATTAAAAGCTTTAAGCTCATAACCTGCTTTTAATAAGTTTTTTGCCATTGGTAGACCCATTAGGCCTATCCCTATAAACCCAATCTTTTTCATCTATTTTGGTTTGAACTCGTGGAAATTTTGTGTGGTAAATTCTGGAAAGAACATCACACAAGCTAAAACAATTAATTGGATTATGATAAAAGGACCAAATCCTCTAAAAATATCCGTTAAAGATATATGCGGTGGAGTAACAGATTTTAAATAAAACGCTGCAGGACCAAATGGTGGACTTAAAAAAGAAACTTGCATATTTACACAAAATAGGATTCCAAACCAAACAGGATCAAAACCAAGAGTAATAATTATCGGTAGGAATACTGGCATTGCTAATAAAACAATTCCTACCCAGTCCATAAATGCACCTAATATCAAAAACATTATTTGCATCATAAAGATTAGGTACATAGGTCTTAAATCATAAGCTAAAATCATCTCAGCAACATAAGTTGGGCCACCGGCTAAAGAATAAGCTCCAGCTAAAGTGGTTGCACCAAATGTAATTGTTAAAATTGTTCCTGTAGCTTTAAATGTTCTAATTAAAGCATCTCTAAATAAAAACCAGGTAAATTCTTTTCTGCCAAAAATAATAATCAAAGTAGCAACGACACCCATTCCTGCTGCTTCTGTAATTCCTGTAATACCAGAATAAATTGAACCCAAAACAATTACAACAATAGCAATTGGAGGTAAAAGTCCTGGTAGGTATTTTATTTTTTCTTTTAATGTTAAAGGTGGTTCATCACTTAACGGAGCAAGATGTGGCTGCAATCTTGTTCTAACAAGAATATATGTAATAATTAAACCTGAAAGCATTAACCCAGGTACTATCGCTTCTTGAAACAACATCGTAATAGATGTTTGTGTTGTTAATCCATAAATAATTAAAACAATAGATGGTGGTATCATTGTTCCTAAAGAACCTGCTGCGCAGATAATACCTATGGACATATCTTGATCATATTTTAATCTCAACATCTGAGGTAGTGCTATCAAGCCTAGTAAAACTATCTCTCCTCCAATAATTCCACTCATAGCCGCCATGATAGTAGCCATGATAGCTGTTACAACACCCACACCTCCTCTGGTTTTTCTTAACCAAGCATTTAATGCATCATACAAGTCTCTTGCAATGTTAGAACGTTCAAGCAAGGAAGCCATAAATATAAATAAAGGAACAGATAAAAAAGAATAAGTTACAACAAGCGAATAATATCTAGTTAATAATATACCAAGCGCATGTTCACCGATATTTACAATCACTATAAGCGCAGCCATAAAACCAGACGCAAAACCAAGAGGAACTCCTATTGAGATAAGTGCTAATAATCCAAATATAACTACTAACGATAATGTTCCTATATCCATTTCCATTTTATTCTAAATCTTTAGCTGGGTTGTATTGTTTTTCTTTTGGATTTTTCCAATCTATGATTAAGTTATTTACCGTTTGAACTGCAATAAGAAATACACATATAAGTGTAAGTGGCTTCATAATGGCAGGGATTGGTGGATCCCAATAAGTTGCAAATCTTTCCCATGTAGTAAATGATCTATGTGCGTCTTCCCAACCTCCATATATTACAGCTGAAGCAAACAACACAATAACAATAGTACTTATTAAATCAAAAATTCTTTGCGTAGGTCTACTTACATGGTCATATAACATTACAATTCTTATATGACTTCTAAGTCTTGTTGCATATATTCCGCCAACTAAATAAATTATGCCAGCCAACCATAAGGATAGCTCATTTACCCACATCGTAGGTTTTCCTATTATATATCTCATAAAAATTTCATACATCATCACAATCACAATAACTGGGATTAAGTATTTAATAGTGTGACTTATGAATAAAGTAATTCTATCAACCCAATTAATTGGGAAACTATCTTTGCTTGCAACTTTTTCTGTTTGTTCTTGTAATGATTTATCAAGCATAATTTTTTTATTTAAAAAAAAGGGCCTTTTCAGGCCCTTCAAGATTTTATTGTTTGCCTATAATTATAGGATAACGTTAATTATAGGATACCGTTAGCTTTCATGTAAGATTTGTGCATCTCAATAAGTTGAGCAGCCTCAGGAGATTTATCCTTCCAAGTTTCCCAAGCCTTAAGAGCTGAAGCTCTGAACATAGCTCTATCTTTTGGAGCCCAGTCATGAAGAGTAACACCCATACCTGCTAATTGATTAACAGCTTTTACGTTTTCTCTCTCAACCAAGCTAGTGATAGTTCTACCAGCGATTTCTATTCCAGCCTTCATTGCTCCTTTTTCGTGAGCTTTTAGCTTATTCCAAACTTTAGTATTACAAGCTAAATGGTCAGCTGGCATAGAGTGAAAACCAGGATATGTAGCATATTTATTATTCTCATAGTGTCCACCTGCAGTGTTAGTTGCTAAACTAGAATAGTCAGCACCATCAATTAGACCAGTTTGTAAAGCAGTTGGAACTTCACCAAAATCCATTACGATTGGTTTAGCACCCAAATCAGCAAATATCATAGTTTCCATTCCTGGAGGCGATCTAAATTTAAAGTCTTTGATAGATGCTACATCTGGAATTGGAATACTTGAAATAAGTGACTCATGTCCAGGTATCCACCAACCAATAAGTGTCATTCCATATTTGTTGTAAAGATTATCAACAGCATCTTGAGCTCCAGGGAACTTTAAGAAATCATATTGTTGATAAGGGTTATCATATCCACCCATTACATCTCCTGCAAATTGAAATGCTGCATTCTTACCAGTTTGGTAACCAGCACCAGTCATATCACAGTCAATAATTCCAGTTTGTGCAGAGTTAAATACCTCAGCAGATTTTCCTGAAATAGAAGATGAGTAGAACATTTCTACTTTTAAGCTTCCACCAGAAAACATCTCCACATTTTTAGCAAATTGAGCTGCAACTTCACCATTTGGTGAATTAGCAGTAAAGTGAGTTTCAATCTTTAAAGTCTTTGCGTTAGCAGAGCCAAACAAAGCAACTGAAACAATAGCTACTGCAGCTATAGTTTTTGTTATTAATTTAAACATTATTTTCCTTCTTGGTTTGTTTATTTGAATAAGTACTAAAACACAAAGAGAAGTAAAAACAAAGTAAAAAGTATCACTAGTAAAGTGAGTATATATAATTATTATCTTGAAACAACTTTAGGTTGTGAACATTAGACTACTTCTGATAGCAATGGTTTGTTATTAAAATAACAAAAAATGTTATCAACTGCCATCATGCTCATTGCTAAGCGAGTTTCGTGTGTTGCACTTCCCACATGAGGTAAAACAAAACAATTGTCTAGTTTCATATATCTTTCATCAAGATTAGGTTCATTATTAAAAACATCTAGTCCCGCAGCATAAATTTTATTATTTTGAAGAGCATCTATTAATGCTTCATCATCAATAGTTGATCCTCTTGATGTGTTTATAACAACAGCATGCTTTGGTAATAAATTAATAGTGGTCGCATTTAATATATGTTTTGTTTCAGCTGTAGCCGGAGTATGTATGCTTACAAAATCACACTCAGGCATCATTGAATTAATATCGGAAAAATATTTTGCCCCATCCTCTAAATCTTCAGAAAGTCTACTTCTGTTATAGTAAATAATTTTCAATCCAAATGCTTTTGCACATTTTGCAACAATTCTACCAATTCTACCCATACCAATTATACCAAGTGTTTTTCCTGTAACTGAATTTCCTACCATAAATTTTGTTAAATCAGGTTTTTGATCTTTCCATTTTCCAGATCTAACTAAATTGTAAGCCTCTCCAATCCTTCTTGAAGCAGCTAAGATTAAAAGAATAGTTGTTTCGGCAACAGCTTCATTTAATACATTTGGCGTATTCGTTATCTTAATTTTTTTACTTTCAGCAGATTTTATTGAAATATTATCATACCCTACACCAACTTGAGCAATTATTTTTAGTTTTCCATTTAGATCTTTAAAAAAATCTTCACCTATTTTATCAAATCCAGTTGAAATAAAACCATCATACTCATTTGCCATTTTTATAAGTTCGTCAGTTGGAATGGGCTCATCTTTAAGATTCAACGTTACATCAAAATCTTGTTTTAATTTTGCTTCTGCACCATCTGATAATTTTCTTGTTACTAAAATTCTTGGTTTCATATTAATGTGAGTTTCTTGGTAGCCCTTTTTTGTTGGTAATATCTAAATACACACCTTTAGAATTAATACAAGCTCCATCATCTAATTGTCCAACAGTATTTCTAAATATCTCTTGCCATGGCGTTTGATTTTCAAACTTAGGTATTTTCTTTTTCTTTCTACGTTTTTTAAATTCTGTTTGTGAGATTAATAGATCTACTCTTCTTTTATTTAAATCTATTGTCATTTGATCGCCTGTTTTAACAATTGCTAAATCACCACCCACAGCAGACTCTGGTGAAACATGAAGTATTGATGGACTTTCTGAAGTTCCACTTTGCCTTCCATCTCCAAGTGTTGGTAGTGCATTTATCCCTTTTTTTAAAAGCTTATTAGGTGGTTGCATATTAACAACTTCAGCTGCCCCAGGATAGCCAATCGGCCCACATCCTCTTATGATCAAAATTGAATTTTGATCTATCTTTAATTTTTTACTATTAATTCTTTTATGATAATCTTCGGGACCTTCAAAAACTACCGTTTTTCCAGTAAAAACATTGGGTTTTCTGGGGTCTGACAAAAACCTCTCTCTAAATTCTTTACTAATTACTGAAGTTTTCATTATTGCGCTATCAAAAAAATTACTTTTCATAACTAAAAATCCAGCTTTTTCAGTTAAACAATCTTTAAAAGTTTTTATAACTTTATTATCAGTTTTGATTTTTCTTTTTAAATTAATACCGACAGTCTTACCTGAGACAGTCATTATATTAGTGTGGATCTTTTTATGCTTTATTAACTCTTGCATAACAGCAGGAACTCCCCCTGCTCTATAAAAACTTTCCATTAAATATTCACCAGCTGGTTGGCAATTTACTAATAACGGAATTTCATGTCCTAATTTTTGCCAATTAGATAAGTCAAATTTAATTCCCATATGTTTTGCAATTGCACTTAGGTGAGTTGTGCAGTTACTAGAGCCACCAATAGCACTGGCAACTATGACTGCATTCTCAAATGCTTTACGTATCATTATCTTAGATGGTGTAAGATCCTCATGAACCATAGACACTATTCTTTTTCCCGTTTCATAAGAAATCTGTTCTCTTTCCTTATATGGTGCTGGGATTACAGCACATCCTGTTAAAGACATTCCTAAAGCTTCAGCAACTGAATTCATAGATGAAGCAGTACCCATAGTATTGCAATGACCTATACTTGGTGCAGATGATGCAACCATATCCATAAATTCATCATAATTAATTTCACCTTTACCTAATAGTTTTCTTGCTTCCCAAACAACCATTCCTGACCCAGCCAACTTACCTTTGTAAACTCCATCCAACATTGGACCTCCAGATAAAACAATTGCCGGAATATTTACAGTAGCGGCTGCCATTAATGCAGCAGGAGTTGTTTTATCACAACCAGTTGTTAAAATTACTCCATCAATTGGATAGCCATAAAGAACCTCAACTAAAGATAAGTAAGATAAATTTCTATCAAGCATTGCTGTTGGTCTTTTTCCGGTTTCTTGAATTGGGTGAGTTGGAAATTCCATTGGAATACCTCCTGCTCTTCTAATTCCATCTTTAATTCTATTACTCAAAGATAGAAAATGTCTGTTGCATGGTGATAAATCACTACCAGATTGCGCTATACCAATAATTGGGTTACCAGACTGTAATTCTTTTCTTGTTAAACCATAATTTAGATATCTTTCAAGATATAGAGCTGTCATCTCAGGGTCTTTAGGATTATCAAACCATTGTCGGCTCCTTAAATTTTTTTTTCGCATAATTAAAATATTTTATTGAAAATACCCTTTGTTATATTAAGTATAATTTACTAAACTATATTATAAAATGCAAAATAATATAATAGTTTTAAACAAAAATGATAACGTTGGTGTCACACCATTTATAATTCCAGCTAAAACAAAAATTGAAGGTCAAAATATTTCAAGTATTGATGACATACCTTTTGGTCATAAGATTTGTTTAAAAACTGTAAATAAAGGTGATCCAGTTATCAAGTATGACCAGATTATAGGATTTGCCTCTAAAAATATTAATCCTGGCGAACATGTTCACTCACATAATTTAGAGTTTAAAGATTTTGATAGAAAATTTAAAGTTATAGAAAAGAAATCAATTATAAATGAAAAAAGTGAATTATTTTTTAACGGTATAATGAGAGACAATGGTCAGGTAGCTACAAGGAACTATATAGGAATTATAAGTACAGTAAATTGTTCTGCCACTGTTACTAAGATGATTTCTGAAAAAATCAAACAAAGTAATATTTTAAAGGATTTTCCAAATATAGATGGAATAGTGCCAATAACTCACTCAACTGGATGTGGAATGAATACAGAAAGTGAAGGAATGCAAATATTTCAAAGAACAATTGATGGTTTTAAAAATCACCCAAATTTTTCTCATGTATTTGTACTAGGATTAGGCTGTGAGTGTGCTCAAGTTGATATATTCAAAGATAATGTAAAACAGCATGATCGTATTCACTTTTTAACAATACAGGATGAAGGTGGAACAAAAAAAATTGTTAATAAAGTTTTAAGTGAAATCAAAAATCTATTAGTTGTTTCAAATAATATAAAAAGAGAACCTTTATCAGTTAATAATATAACTTTAGCACTACAATGTGGAGGGTCTGATGGTTATTCTGGAATTTCGGCAAATCCTGCTTTGGGGGTTGCGGCTGATATGCTAGTTAAGCAAGGGGGTAGTTCTATTTTATCAGAAACACCAGAAATTTATGGTGCAGAACATTTATTGATTAATAGAGCAAATAAACAAGAAACGGCAGATAAACTAATAGCTAAAATTAAATGGTGGCAGCACTACACATCTATAAATAATAGCTCTATGGACAATAATCCAGCACCAGGAAATAAAAAAGGTGGACTAACTACAATTCTTGAAAAATCATTAGGTGCAGTTGCTAAAAGTGGAAATTCTATTTTAGAAGATGTTTTAAGTTACGCTGAACCCTTAAAAAACAAAGGATTTAATTTTATGGATTCGCCAGGTTACGATCCTGTTTCTGTAACAGGTCAAGTGGCATCTGGTGCAAATGTAATATGTTTCACAACTGGACGAGGTTCTTGTTTTGGGTGTAAGCCTGTGCCTAGTTTAAAGCTATCAACTAACACCACTATGTATGAGAAGATGATTGAGGACATGGATATTAATTGTGGGACAATTATAGAAGGTAAAGAAGAAATAGAAGAAGTTGGAAAAAAAATTTTTGAACTAGTGATTACTACTGCCTCTGGTAGTCCTACCAAAAGTGAGCTTAATGGCTATGGCGATGAAGAGTTTAACCCTTGGCAAGTTGGAGTGGTGATGTAAATATTTTTTACTCAACTAATGACACAAAATAAAAAAGCCCCTCTATTAAAAATAGTTTTATTAACCTCAACAGGATTTTTTATGTTTGTGTGTATGGATTCCTTAGCAAAATTTTTAGGTAGTGTTATGCCGGTTACGCAGGCTGTGTGGGGGAGGTTTTTCTTTCATTTTATAGCTATGGGAGTTTATTTTTTAATTTTTAGGCCAAAGATAAACT
>JABMNQ010000153.1 GCA_013204495.1 Candidatus Pelagibacter sp. | reverse complement strand
TGTTTTTTTAAACCAGTTACCAATTATAATTTCAGTATGACCATAGGCCTCTTCTTTTGGAGGAACAGAATAAAGCTCAGCTGTATCCCAAAAATTTACACCTTGATCTAAGGCATAATCCATCTGCTCAAAACCTTCATTTTGAGTGTTTTGTTCGCCCCAAGTCATTGTTCCAAGAGAAATAGTACTTACTTTTAAGTCCGTATTTCCTAATTTTTTGTAATTCATAAGTATTAACTTTTTTAAGGTTTGTAAGACATCTTGAAATAATAGTAAAAGGCTATTATATATAAGGCATGGAATTCAATAAACAAAATATACTAAATAAAGCAAAAGAAGCGCAACAATCAACGGTAGTGATGGATGAGGGCTTAAGAGCCTACATGCTAAAAGTCTACAACTACATGGCTTCTGGTATTTTATTAACTGGACTTGTATCTTTAATATTTTTTAAATTATCTGTAGTTACAGATGCTAACGGATCTATTGTTGCCTTAACAAGCATAGGAAACACAATTTTTCTTTCAGGTTTTAAATGGGTAGTAATCTTAGCTCCTCTTGGAGTTGTCTTTTACATGAGCGCAAAAATTAATAAAATGGCAGCTTCTACTGCTCAAACAACTTTCTGGGTTTTTGCTTCATTAATGGGAATTTCATTATCCTCTATATTTTTAACTTACACAGGACCCAGTATTACTAGAGTATTCTTTATTACTTCAATTACTTTTGGTGCAATGAGTTTATATGGCTACACAACTAAAAGAGATCTTACAAAATTAGGATCTTTTTTAATGATGGGTCTAATTGGTATTATCGTGGCATCAGTTGTTAACATGTTTATGAAATCTTCAATGATGGATTTTGTTATCTCAATACTAGGTGTTTTAATTTTCGTAGGCCTTACTGCTTATGATACTCAAAAAATTAAAACCATGTATGTCTCAAGTGATACAGGTGAGTTGATGGGTAAAAAAGCTGTAATGGGTGCTTTAACTCTTTACCTAGACTTTATAAATTTATTTATAATGCTGTTAAGATTATTTGGTCAAAGACGTTAGTCTTTATTATTTCTTAAGGTTTTTCCAATTAGTATTTTTAAGCAAAATTTCTAGATCGAAATAATTTTTTAAAATCTTTCCATTAGAATCTGTAATTAAATATTTTAGATTTTTATTACTCGGCTTAAAGTTTTTGCAAATTTTATATAAAGCATTTTCTGCAGCATTTTTAAAAACACTGAAGCTTACCTGTCTACTGGAAATATTTAAACCATAGTCTTTCCACGATCCTTCGGAAACCATTTTTGCATATAAGTCCAAAATAATCTTAAGCTCATTTTTTTCAAAAAATTGTTTTTCTTCTATTTGATTGTGAGGATTATTAATGACTAGTTTTAAGTTTCTATTCATCAAGCTTGTGTTTATTAATTAATGATATCTGAAATGCAGTAAAGATAAGGGTTATTGGTAGCATTCCCCATACCTTGAAGTTAACCCAAAACTCTTCAGTTTGTGTTCTCCACACACACTCATTTAAGAGAGCAAGCCCAAAGAAAAAATACATCCATCTTTTATTTAATAGCTCCCAGCCAATATCCGTTAAGGCAATTGATTTACCCATAATTTTTTTAAGAACGGGCTCTTTTGTAAAGTATTTTCCAAAAAATAAAGCAAGAGCAAATAAAATATTTATGATTGTAGGTTTTACATAAAGAAAAATTGGATCATTGAAATAAATTGTAAGCCCACCAAAAAAAGTAATTAAAATTCCACTTATTAAAGGCATCATTGGTATTTTTTTTTCAAAAAACCAAACAACTACTAATGCAATTAATGTTGCAACTATAAGTGGAGGAATTGCAACTGCTAAGTTTTTATCATTATTGTAATAATAATAAAAAAATATAGCTAAAGGCCCAAAGTCTGTTGTAAATTTAAGAAATGATTTATTCACTTGAGACATATTAACATAATAAAAAAACATTTATATTTTTTTTATTGATTTTTATTTTTAAACCCCCATATTAATAATAATGGCAATTCAAAAAGCAAAATTTTCAATAGGTGACATTGTAAAGCATAAACACTTCGAGTTTAGAGGTGTGATTTATGATGTGGATTTTGAATTTAATAATTCTGAAGAATGGTATCAGTCTATACCAAAAAATGTTCGTCCTAGAAAAGATCAACCTTTTTATCATTTACTTGCTGAAAATGATGAGATTACATATGAAGCTTATGTTTCAGAGCAAAATCTTCTTATGGACGATTCAGGGGACCCTATTAAACACCCATTAATTGAAGAGATATTTTCTGGAAGAAAAGGCTCTAGCTACTTCAAGCCGTCTAATTAAATCTTTTTTCCAACACAATTAGCTCAAATCTTAGACATAGATTGTGCGTATATCAAATTATATTCTGATCAAGAGTGTTTAATAACGTTTTTATCATTATTGACTCCCTCTGCATTCTTGATCAGGAGGACTTTCCATAATAAAAATTAAATTATCTTTTTTTAATATATATAATTTAACAATGTTTAAATATTTTGAGCCTAATAAAATTTTTGCAATCACTTCAAGAGCACCAAAATATGTTTTATTTTTATTTATAGTTGTTTTAACAATTGGTCTAACCGAAGCACTAATTCTTTCACCGGAAGATTATAAACAAAGTGACTCAGTCAGAATTATGTATGTGCATGTTCCTGCAGCATGGATATCACTTGGGATATTCTCAAGCTTAGCTTTATTATCAGTGGGAAGTTTTGTTTTTAAAAATAAAAACTTTGCATTAATTGCAAAAAGCTTAGCACCCTCTGGTTTTGTATTTAATATCATAGCATTAGTTACGGGATCCATTTGGGGCAAACCTACCTGGGGAACTTGGTGGGCATGGGATGCTAGAATAACCTCTATGTTAATTTTAGCTCTATTTTATGGGATGTATTTATTAGCCTGGAGAATTTATGAGGATAAAGAACAGGTCGTGAAAGTCACTTCTATAATAGCAGTTGTAGGAGTGGTTAATGTTCCA
>JABMNQ010000152.1 GCA_013204495.1 Candidatus Pelagibacter sp. | reverse complement strand
GCTCAGTTAAGTCCTGAAGAGTTAAATAAAGTCACTCTTCATACTTGTTTTGGTGCTGATAACTTTACAAACCATAACTACTCTAACTTCCAAGATGTGTACCCTGCACTTTTAAAATCTAAAATTAAAAATTTTCACTTACCTTTCGCAAGTTTAGGTGAAGGAAATTTTGAAGAAATTTTAAAATGTATAAAGGACAACCTTAATGGTAAGTTTGTATATTTAGGTTTTGTTTCACATTTAGCCAAAGATGTTGAGGTGCCTAAAAGAATAGCCGAGAGAATTGAGTTAGCAACAGGTGTGTTAGGTTTTACTCCTGGAGTATCTGAATGTTGTGGCTACTCACCTTTCTGTAATGATCTAACAACTACTAGGGAGTGGGCGCTTGAAAAAATTCGAGCTAGAGCCGAAGGAGCTAAATTGGCAGCTTCTAAGTTAGGTTTAAATTAACATTTGACATATGTCGCAGTACTAAAAAAGAGATGATATGAGTAAAGTATATGATGAAGTTGTTGCTAAAAATAAAGATTATGCAGCAACGTTTGGAGAAAAAAGTGAACTTGGATTACCACCCACAAGAAAGTTTGCTATTTTAACTTGCATGGATGCAAGGCTTGATCCTGCAAAATATGCCAGATTAGCCGAAGGTGATGCACACGTTATACGTAATGCTGGATACGTAATGCTGGAGGTAGAGCGACCGATGATGCTATTCGTTCATTAGTAATATCTCATAAGTTACTGGGTACAAATGAATGGTTTGTAATTCATCATACCAATTGCGGAATGAAACTATTTACAAATGATATCATGGGAGACTTGCTATCAACTAGTTTAAAAACTGCATCTCATGATGGCAAAAATGGTCTAATAAAATTAATAATGGTGGATCCTTAGAAGGAAAATTTGTTAATTGGCACACTATTAAGGAGCAAAAAAAGAGTGTTTTTGAAGATGTTTCTCGTATTAAAAACCATCCTTTAGTTGATAAAGATATTTCAGTTTATGGCTTTGTTTATGATGTCAAAACTGGAACTTTAATAGCACTTTAAGTAGTAAAATTTAGTTACCTATGCTTACTAAGTTTAGGTAACTATGTTACACAAGCTGATGCTTGAGATATTTATTCAAACTTTCTTCTTATACTTTATTGTTATTGATCCGCTTGGAAATACACCATTATTCTTAGCAGTAACTCAGAACATGAGTAGTCAACAAAGAATTAAAACTGCATTGAGTGCAACAATAATTGCTGCAATTATATTATTATTCTTTGCATTACTTGGTAGCTCTTTATTGAGTTATCTAAATATATCTTTTCCAGCATTCACAATTGGTGGAGGAATTATTTTACTTCTAATTTCCATGGAGATGTTGTTCGATAAAAGACAACAAAGAAAAGAGGATGATATTGACTTTAAATCGGAAAATGTAAGTGTGTTTCCTTTAGCAACGCCTATTATAGCAGGACCCGCTGCAATTACATCGGTTATTGTTTCGGTATCAGATATGGGTAGTAATTTTGCAGACCAATCTGTTGGAATGGTTTCTTTAGCTTTAGTTTTGCTTTTAACCTTTCTATTTTTTTTTGTAGGAACAAAGTTTTCTCAAATAATAAACAAAAAAGTAATTAGTGTTATTTCAAGAGTAATAGCAATTATTTTAGTTGGATTAAGTGTTCAGTATATTTTAGACGGAATAAAAACTTTTCTAGCTTAAAGTATTGCTCTTAAAGATATTTTAAAATACTATATATTTTGTAATGAATATAATTGTCTTGCAACATATCAAGATTGAAGATCCAGGTTTTATTAAAGATTTAATGTTGGCTGACAACGTTAATTTAACGACCATAGAATTGGACGAAGGTGAACAAATACCAAATAATCTAACAAAATTTGATGGAATGTTTTGTATGGGTGGCCCTATGGATACTTACATGGAAAAAGAACATCCCTGGTTAATTAATGAAAAAAATAAAATTAAAGAGTTTGTTGTAGATCTTAAAAAGCCGTATCTAGGTTTTTGTCTAGGCTGCCAGTTGTTAGGTGAAGTGGTTGGTGGTAAAATTGTGCAATCTAAGCCCCCAGAAATTGGAATAATGGATATAAATTTTTCTAAAGAAAAAGAGAATGATATTTTATTCTCTTCTTTTCCTGAAAAAATTAAAAGCTTGCAATGGCACTCTTATGAGGTCGATGGTCTTGATGACAACAAAGATGTAACAATTTTAGCTTCGTCTCCGGTTACTAAATATCAAATTTTTAAATATCAAAGTCATGCTTATGGAATTCAATTTCATATAGAAATTAAAGATACAACTGTTAATGAATGGGG
>JABMNQ010000151.1 GCA_013204495.1 Candidatus Pelagibacter sp. | reverse complement strand
TTTAAGTTTGTATCTTTTATAAAGACTAAGACACAATTATTAAATTTTTTAAAATAATTTAAAGTTTTATTAAATGAATTTGGTATATTTTGATTGATAAGATAGTTTTGTACTACGTTTGAGGAAATTACTCTAACCCTAGGTATAGTGCCTTTCTTTATATTGCCCTTTATTAAAGCAAAATGTTCTGAACCATCTAAAAGATTTTCATAAATTCTAATTTTATATTTTTGATTTTTAACTTTAATATCTGATTGTTTTTTTAATCTAATTAGTTTTTCTTTTTTAAGTCTATAAGCAATAAGATCTTCAATCTTGCCTATTTTCAGTTTATGCTTTTCAGCAAAATTAAATAATTCTTGTCCTTTGGCCATTGTTCCATTTTCATTCATTATTTCACAGATTACCGCTGAATTATTTTTTTTAGCTAATTTTGAAATATCTACTGAAGCTTCAGTGTGACCTGCCCTAACAAGTACACCGCCATCTTTAGCAATTATAGGAAAGACATGCCCCGGAGAGACAATTTCTTTTTTATTAACATTTTTTTTTTGATGCAATCTTAATTGTTTTAGCTCTATCCATGGCGGATATACCAGTGGTAATTCCTTTTCTTGCTTCTATTGAAATGGTAAATGCGGTTTTATTTCTAGACTCATTTACAGGAGACATAAGAGTCAAGTTTAGTTTCTTTGCTTGGACACTATCGAGTGCCAAACAAATCAATCCCCTACCATACTTAGCCATGAAATTAATATTTTTTGAATTACAGTCACTCGTCGATATTATTAAATCTCCTTCATTTTCTCTTTTTTCATCATCCACTAAAATGAACATTCCACCTTTTTTAGCGATATTGATTATGTTTTCTATTGAGGAGAAGTTATTTTTTTTCATTAAAATAATTTCTAACGTATTTAGATAAGATATCTATCTCTATATTAACTAGACTAGTTTTATTTAAAACAGACAGGTTGGTAAGTTTAAATGTGTGGGGAATTACCCATATTTGAAAACCCTTTTTAGTTACTTTTGATATGGTTAAAGAGATTCCATTAATACAAATTGAAGCTTTCTCTATTAAATTTTTTCTTTCTTTTGTTATAATTTCAAAATCAAACAAATATGATTTATCAATTTTTTTTATACTCAAAACTTTTCCAATTGTATCAATGTGACCTTGGCATATATGGCCGGAAATTTTTTGACCATATTTTAGGGGTAATTCAAGATTAATTTTGTCGTTAATTTTAAGATATTTAAATTTAGATCTTTTTAGAGTTTCATTAGAAAGATAAAATTCCATTAATTTTGAACTGATTGATATTAAGGTAAGACAAACACCGTCTAAAGAAACAGAGACACCCAAGTCTTTATTTGTTAGTTTTAGATCAGACTTTACAAATAAATTAATGCCCCTTGGTCTTTTAGTGACATTATTTACTGATCCCTGATTAAAAATTATTCCATTAAACATATTATTTTTTATATAATATAATAGTGTCTTTACCTAATTTTGTAATAACTTTTTGTTTAGATCTATAATTTTGTATCAAATTTTTAAAATAATTAAAATCTTTATAAGCAAAAATTTTGGATAGATTTTTTTGGCTTTTAAATAAATAAAATTGATTATAAATTTTTTTCTTCAAAAGATTTCCTGTCAGATCATTTCCACCTTCTATTAAGATATTTCTACATCCCATTTTATAAAGTTTTTTAAGAATTGATTTTAAATCAAAATACTTATCATTAACCAAATTTGTTTTAATTAATTGAATACCTTTTTTTTTAAATAGTGAAATTTTCACATTATTTGCTTTATTGTAAAAAATAATTGTATTGTTTTTATTTGATGTTTTAAAAATATATGAAGTAGTATTTGTTTTAAGGTTGTTATCTAAAATTACCCTCTTTGGTGAAAATTTTGTTAAGCCCTCTATTCTGCAATTTAGTTTAGGATTGTCTTTATTTAAAGTTTTGTAAGAAATCATTAAACAATCATTTTTATACCTGAGAAAATGTGAAAACTTATCTGAATGTATGTTGGTAATTTTTTTCGTTTTTTCACTATAAATTAAATTATTTTTTGAAACAGCTATTTTACCAGTTACGTATGGGAGCTTATATTTTCTATTAAAAAAATAAGATGAATAAAAATTATTTATTTCATTTTTAAGCAAATCTTTTTTGATAATAATATTTTTTGTTTTTAAAATTTTAAAGGTTTTTCCTTTAACTTTTTTATCTATATCTTCTATCGAATAAATCACCTCTTTAATCTCATTCTTAATTATTAAATTTGTGCAAGGTGGAGTTTTTCCGTAATGATTACATGGTTCAAGAGTTACATACATCTTAGAGCCTTTTAAACTTTCATTTGAATTTTTAATTGCATTGTATTCTGCATGAGGTCTTCCGTCATAACCAGTTTGTCCTATTGATATAATCTGATTATTTTTGACAATAACGCATCCAACAGAAGGGTTAACGCCAGTAAGACCGTGTCTTGCACTTGCCAAATTTAAGGCAAGCTTCATATATATTTTATCCTTTTTAGAAAATTTATCTTTTTTTGTAGACATCTATTTTGTCCACGAATTGTACAAAATCTTTTTCTTCTCTGAAGTTTCTATAAACGGATGCAAATCTCACGTACGCTACGGGGTCAAGTTCTTTTAAACCTTCCATAACCATAGTGCCAATAGTGCTAGATGAAATTTCACTTTGACCAAGCTCCTCCAGTGCCCTTGATATTTTGCTTATAAATTTTTCAGCCGTCTCTGTATCTATTGGTCTCTTCTTAAGCGCTATATAAATAGATTTTGATAATTTGTCCCTATCAAAAGATGATTTTCTACCGTTTTTTTTAACAACCATTAATTCTCTAAACTGAACTCTTTCAAAAGTTGTAAATCTAGCACCACAAACACAAAGTCTTCTTCTTCTAATGGCCGTTCCATCTTCTGTTGGTCTAGAATCTACTACTGATGTTTCACCTTTTTTACAAATTGAACAAATCATATTTTTAAATTTTTATAAATTGGAAAAGAGGATGTAAGTTTAATAACTTCATCTCTGACTTCTTTTTCAACTTTACTATTATCATTAGGGCTTTCAGATAAACCTTTAACAACTTTGGTAATTAACTCTCCTACTTTAATAAATTCTTTTTCACCAAAACCTCTTGTTGTTGCTGCTTGAGTTCCAAGTCTAATACCTGATGTGATTGCAGGTTTTTCTGAATCGAAAGGTATACCATTTTTGTTACATGTAATATTGGCATTACACAAACTATCTGCAGCCGCATTACCCTTTACATTAAAAGGTCTTAAATCAACCAACATCAAATGAGTGTCAGTTCCACCTGAATAAATTTTAAAACCATTTTCAATTAAAGTATTCGATAAAGTTTTTGCATTGCTTAAAACATATTTTATATAATCTTTAAATTGAGGTTTTAAGGCTTCTAAAAAGCCAGCTGCTTTTCCAGCTATAATGTGCATTAGTGGTCCACCTTGATAACCGGGAAAAACAGCGGTATTAATTTTTTTTGATAAATCTTCGTCATTTGTCAAAATAATACCACCTCTTCCACTTCTAAAAACTTTATGTGTTGTTGAGGTTACAACGTGAGCAAATTCACAAGGGTTCGGGTATCCATTCCCGGCTACCAATCCTGAAAAATGCGCCATATCAACCATTAGATATGCACCAACTTTATCAGCAATTTCTCTAAATCTTTTAAAATCAATTACTCTAGAATAAGCGCTACCACCTGCAATTATAACTTTAGGTTTATTTTCTAAAGCAAGTTTTTCAACATTGTCATAGTCTATAAGCTCGGACTTTTGATCTACCTCGTACCCTATTGCATTAAACCATTTTCCGGACATTGAAATTTTTAAACCATGGGTTATGTGGCCACCTGAATTTAAACTCATTCCTAAAAATGTATCACCTGGATTTAACAATGCAAAAAATACAGCACCGTTTGCCTGTGCACCTGAATGAGGCTGAACATTAGCGAATTTACAATTAAATATTTTTTTAAGTCTATCGATAGCTAAATTTTCAACAACATCCACATGTTCACAGCCATTGTAATATCTTTTCCCTGAATAACCTTCTGCATATTTGTTGGTTAGTATAGAGCCTTGCGCTTCCAGAACAGCTTTAGATACTATATTCTCAGAAGCAATAAGTTCTATATGATGTTGTTGTCTTGTTAATTCAGCATTAATAGCTTTGTGTAAATCAGGATCTGCTATTGATAAATTATCTTCAAAAAAACTTTTATAATTATAATTTTTGTAGTTTGTTTCATTAGACATAATTAAATCTTCCTAATTCGTTTAGCGTGTCTTCCACCTTCAAATTTTGTGTTTAAAAAAATATTTACACAATTTAAAGCATTTTTACTAGTTAGTAGTCTTGATCCTAATGTAATGATATTAGCATCATTATGCAATCTTGATAATTTTGTAGATTTTAAATTATAACATTGTGCTGCACGTATATTTTTGTGTCTATTGGCAGTAATATTCATGCCCGTTCCAGATCCGCAAACCAAAATACCAACATGGTAACTTCTTGTTTTTACTTTCTTAGCAACTTTATGGGCAAAATCTGGATAATCAACTTGTTCTTCATTTTGTGGTCCTAAATCAAAAAACTTAATATTTTTCTTATTTAAATATGTTTTAATTAATTCTTTTAATTTAAATCCTGCGTGATCAGATGATAAGAATATTTTTTTCAAATTAATTAAATTTGTGATCTAAGACACAGGCAACTAAATGAATTCTATTTTCTTCACCACCATTGAAAGCATTGTGATATTTTGTGTTATTTGTAATCCAAACTGAACCATCTGCAGGTAAATGTTTCGCAACATTATCAATAACCATTATTGATCCAGGATTGGTAATAATTGGTATATGTAATCTCGGCTCTGGGTCTCTATGCCAACTTAATGTTGATCTAGGTTGTTTTAATAAAACTCTAACTCTTCCAAGTTTATATTTGGATGAGAGTGTTTCAAAGACTTCTTTAAAATAAGTATTTTTAAAATCATCAATAAATTCAGAATATGCTGCCTCATCAATAGTAATATCTCTAACAACTTCTTTTCCTGAAGAATCTGGCTTAGTCCAAAAAACACCTCTTGCTTTATGTCCTTTTATTGAATCTGGGTCACCTGGTATTTGAGTTAACGATATTGCACCAAAATTACTTATCTCTTCTGGGCCATCAAAATTTTTTATCTTTAATATTTCTTGGTAAGCCTTTTGAAGTTCATTAATATCAAATTGAATATCTTGTTTTTGAAAATCATTAAAATTTAATGTCATAATATTTATTAGTTACTCTTTTTAAGATATATTTGTATAATACATTTGTCGCATTTTATAAATAGAATAAAAATATGATAACAGGAAACTATCCAAACCTAAGACTTAGACGTAGTAGAAAAAACGATTGGTCTAGAAGACTTATTCAGGAAAATAGCCTCTCATCAAGTGACTTTATCTTGCCTATATTTTTAATTGATGGAAAAAATAAGAAACAATCCATAAAAACTATGCCAGATGTATACAGGCATACAATAGATAAACTTGGCTTTATCGTTGATAAAGCAATTAAGAACAAAATACCTATGGTTGCATTGTTTCCTTATACAAATAAAAACTTAAAAAATAAAATTGGTACAGAGGCTTTAAACGAAGAGAATCTGGTATGTAAAGCAATTCGATATATTAAAAAAAAATATAAAAATGAAATTGGCATTATGTGTGATATTGCGTTAGATCCATATACGTCCCATGGTCATGATGGATTGATAAAATCTGGGTATGTTTTAAATGATGAAACAACTGAAGTTTTAATTAAACAATCATTATTACAATCAGAAATGGGATGTGATGTTCTTGCACCATCAGATATGATGGATGGACGAATTGGGAAAATAAGAAAAGCATTAGATAAAGAAGGTCATCAAATGGTTCAAATTCTTTCTTATGCCGTAAAATATGCATCAAGCTTTTATGGGCCTTTTAGAGATGCCGTTGGATCAAAGGGATTGTTAAAAGGTGATAAAAAAACTTATCAAATGGATTTTCGTAACAGCAATGAAGCAATAAGAGAAGTTGCCCTAGATATTAAAGAGGGAGCAGATATGGTTATGGTTAAACCAGGAATGCCCTATCTAGATATAATAAGAACTGTAAAAGACAATTTTAAAATTCCTGTTTTAGCTTATCAGGTATCAGGTGAATATAGCTTATTAAGCAATGGCATTAAAGGCGGCTTGATAGATAAAAACTCAATATTAGAAAGTCTAATCTCATTTAAAAGAGCTGGTGCAAGCGCTATTGTCAGTTACTTCGCTGACAGAATTGACAAAATAATTAAATAAAAACTATTTCAATAGACTGATGAAATGATTTCTTGAATTGGGGAGATTTAAATTATTTGGTTTTAGAATGCTTTTTTCAAGGTAGTCACTAACAAGTCTTAAACCTTTTAGTAAAGTTTTTGAATCAACATTTTTATAGTTTTCATCTATTAAAAAATTAGGAATAATTTTTTTTTCAGAAGAAGATTTAACAAAATAATTAATTTCATTATTAATAATTTCTTTTTCAACCATCTTTTTTAACTCAAGATCATATCCCAATAATTTTAAAAGCTCTAATTCCCAGAAAATATATTTTTGTACCCAATTTTCAAAAGTTAATATTTCAAAAAATTTATCAATTAATTTGAAAATTTCTTTACTAGCTTGAGCTTCCGCAGTTAAAAGCTTTATAAGGTGCATCGCTGAAGTGATGCAAGACAGCTTTTGACTATGATCGAAATAAAGTGGTGATAAAGCCTTTAAAATTTCTACTTTAAAGTAACCTATTCTACTAACATTCTTAGAATTATAATTAACATAGATTTTATTGCCAATTTGTAAATAGTTTTTAATTTTTTTTGAAGTTCCACCAAAAATTATTCCTGAAATTTTCCCATAATTTTCTGTAAAAACTTCAGCAATAATAGAATTTTCACTGTATCGGTTTTTAGATATCAAGTATCCATTGTCATCCCAGTTCATTTTTTAAATATACTCTCAATACATAGGGTTGCTGCATTTTGTTCAGCATCTTTTTTAGAAGATCCTACGGCTGTAAAAAATTTAGTATTTTCCAATTTTACTGCAACTTTAAATAGAGGTTTATGTCTGGGACCTGTATTTGATATCAACTTATAAATAGGTAAAACTTTAAATATTTTTAGTGAATGCTCCTGGAGTTTAGTTTTTGCATCTATTTCTGTTACAACACTTGCTGTAATATGCTCACTCCATAAATTTAGTATAAATTTTTCCACAAAGTTCATTCCTTTATCTAGGTAAATGGCTCCTATTAAAGCTTCCAAACAATCAGCTATCACTTTATCTTCAATGATAATTTTTTTATTTTTAGGATTAAAAAATAAAATATATTTTTCTAACTCAATTTTTTTAGCAATTTCTACGCATTTTTTTTTGTTTACTAAAGATGCGAATTTTTTATCCAGTATACCCTCGCGTTCATCTGGATAAATTTCTAATAATTTTTTAGCAATAACTAAACCTAGAACTCTGTCACCTAGAAATTCAATTTTTTCATTATTATTTAATGAATTATAACTCTTATGAGTTAGACTTTTAATTAAAATTTTATGGTCAGTAAATTTTAATTTTAATTTTTTCTCTAAATTTATTGATGAAACTTTCATTAATTAATTCTTTTAAAAAATCTATCAAATCTAATTGTTTTGTGCCATTTCCAAAAAGAAAAAATACTTGCAATTCTAAAATCTGATGAGAAAAAAATAAATTGCGCCTTACCAACTAAATTATTTTCATGAACATATCCAACGCTCGTTAAATATCTACTATCCTTAGAACAATCTCTATTATCACCTAAGAAGAAATAATGTTGTGAGGGTACTGTAAAAATGTCAGAATTTTGAAAGCTATAATGTTTTAAATAAACTGTGCTATGAATTTTTCCATTAGGAAGTTTTTCCTTAAAGGTATTGACTTCAATAGTTTGATTTCCACAATATATAATAGTGTTACTTTTAGAAACCGTGGATTTTAATATTTGATTATTATTTATGAATAAATCACCGTTGATAAATTGGATGTTATCACCAGGTAAACCTATTAATCTTTTAATATAATCGGTTCTATTATCAGCAGGTGTTTTGAAAACTATAACATCTCCCACTTTCGGCTTATTAGAAAAAAGTCTTCCATTAATTATTGGCGGACTAAATGGGAACGAGTGCTTGCTATAACCATAAGAGTATTTAGTAACAAACAATCTATCTCCAATTAAAAGTGTCGGCTCCATAGATGATGAGGGTATGTAAAAAGGCTGAATTAAAAGAGATCTAATAATAATAGCTATGACTAAAGCAAAAAAAATAGTCTTAGTATTTTCAATTATAAAATTTTTAGTTATCATTTTTTACTTTTTTGTAAAATTACGTATGCAATAGAATATTTATTTTCATCAGAAATTGATAGAAAGAAATTAAAAGAAGATGTTTTAAAATGTTTTTTAATAATCTTTTTAATTTTTTCTGTAATAACGAATGAAGGTTTGCCTAATTTATTGTTAACAATAGATATATCTTTAAAATTAAGGTTGTTTCTAAAACCTGTGCCAATTGATTTTGAAAAAGCTTCTTTGGCTGCAAATCTTTTTGAATAATAAGATTTTTTATCTTTTGTTTTTTCAGCAGAGAGTATTTCAGATTTAGAAAATACACGTTTAATAAAACTATTATTTTTTAAAGATCTATCAATTCTTGAGTTATCAACAATATCAACTCCTATACCGAGTATTTTCATGCTTATTTATTTGTTATTTTTTTAAAAGACTTAATTGTATTTTTCAAACCATTAGTCAACGATTCACCAATTATAAAGTGACCAATATTAAATTCAGTGATTTCTTTAATTTTTGTTAAAACAGTGGTTGTCTTATAGTCAAGACCATGGCCTGCGTGAATTTCCATGCCCAGTTTTTTTCCAAGTTCAGAGCATTTCTTAATTTTCATATATTCGTTTTTAAAATTCTTATTATTTTTAATTAAATTTGAAATTTTACCAGTATGAATTTCCACACAATTAGCATTTAGTTCTTTTGCAATTTTTATATCTTTTAAATTTGGATCAATAAATAAACTGGTTCTAATATTTTTTTTATTAAATAGTAATATTGTTTTTTTAATTTTAACCTTGTTTTTTTCCAAATTTAGCCCACCTTCTGTTGTTATCTCTTTTCTTTTTTCAGGCACTATACAAATAAAATTAGGTTTATTTTTTAAAGCGATTTTAATTATTTCATCGTTTAATGAAATCTCAAGATTTGTAATTATTTTTTTATTTTTACAAATATTAAAAACATCCTTATCATTTATATGTCTTCTATCTTCTCTTAGGTGTATAGTTACAGAATGAGCACCGCATTCAATAACATGCTTTGCAATCACTAGCGGATCGGGGTGATTTGATCCTCGTGCATTTCTTATTGTGGCTACATGATCAATGTTAACACCTAACCTTTTCATTTGATAAATCTACTTCCAGGAACTGTAATTGGAGTATTTTTAAGACTTTCTGGAAGAGCATTTTTCTTAAATGTTGGCACATCTATTTTCATATGAGAAATAATTTTTGTTTTTATTTTTAGAGATTGTTTGGTTGATCTATCTATAATAGAGGCAAAACCAACAAGCTTAGCTCCTGGTTTATTGATTAATTTTACACACTCCAAACTCGATTTGCCTGTCGTTATAACATCTTCAATAATTAGGACTTTCGAACCTTTCCTTATATGAAAGCCTCTTCTTAAAGTGAATTTTCCATTAACTCTTTCACAGAATATTGTTTCTTTTTTTAATAGTTTACCAACCTCGTATCCAATAATAACGCCACCCATTGCTGGTGCTAAGATTAAATCTATATTTTTGAATTTGTTTTTTATTTTTTTTGCTAAAGATCTACAAATGTTTTTTGCTAAGTGTGGGAAACTTAATAACTTTGCGCACTGAATATATTTTGGAGAATGTAGCCCTGATGAAAGTACAAAATGACCTTCCAGTAGTGCATTAGTTTTTTTTAAAATATTTAAAGATTTTTTGTGTGAAAGCATTTCGTTCCTTTAACCAGTTGTCCTCATGTCTAATGATTTTAAATTTTATCTCTTTTTGTTTTAACTCACTGATAAAATTTGTAAAGTTTTTCAAGTCTATTATAATTAGATTGAATTTAAAATTAATATATTCTTTAGACTTTTCCTTCATTTCAACACTTGATATATTTAAACTATGTTGACCAATTAAAGTTGTAATCTCCCCTAGTTTTCCTGGTTTATCAGTTAAAGAAATCCATAGTGTGGTATTATATTTTTTAATTCTTTGGGCCTTCTCTTCACCTTTTTTATACCAATATTTTCTAATTGCTGATCTTGCTTTTCCTGTTTTGGTAATTGGTATCCAGTGTAATGATGGTGATTTGTTTTTGGAAGTTATTATATCCACAACATCTCCATTGCGAAGAATACTTTGTAGTTCACTATCTTTACCGTTAATCTTACAAGCTATCGCATGATCTCCTACTTTTGTATGAACTGCATAAGCAAAATCTATAGGTGTTGCATCTTTTGGCAGTTTAATTACAGATCCTTTTGGGGTGAAACAAAAAACATTTTCCTGAAACATTTGTAGCTTAGTGTACTCATAAGAGTGTTCTGGGTTATCATTCTTCTCAATAATCTCAACTAAATCAGCTAGCCAGTCATATTCTTTCCAAGTTAAGGCATTGAATTTTTCAGAAGATTTATATTTCCAGTGAGAAGCAATACCTCTTTCTGCATAATCGTGCATTTGCAGCGTTCTAAGTTGTATTTCAATTGGTCTTCTATTTGGTCCTATAATTGAAGTATGCAATGATTGATATTTATTAATTTTAGGAGATGAAATATAATCTTTAAATTTTCCTGGTATGCAATTCCATTCTTTATGAAATACACCAAGAGCTTTGTAGCATTCTTCAACACTATCAAGTATTATTCTAAATCCAATAATATCTGAAATTTGTTCTAGTGATATTCTTTTTTTTTGAATTTTTCTCCAAATAGAAAATGGTGTTTTTTCTCTACCAATAATTTTAGAATTTATTTTGTTTTCATTTAATAGTTTACTAAATTGCAACGAGATTGAATTAAAGCTATTTGCCTTATCTTCCTTAATTTCATCTAATCTTTTTTTTATAAGTACTCTTGCATTATTATTTAGAACTTTAAAAGATAAATCCTCTAGCTCATCTCTAATTATATGCATACCCATTCTGTCTGCTAATGGTGCATAAATTTCCATAGTTTCTTTTGCAATCCGTTCCTTTTTTTCAATTATGCTAATAGCATCGATTGTTCTCATGTTGTGTAAACGATCAGCAAGTTTTACAAGTAACACTCTAATATCTTTTGAAGTTGCTAAAATTAATTTTCTAAAATTTTCTGCTTTAGAGTTTGCGTTAGCTTGGTTTTCAAAAATAGAAATTTTAGTTACACCTTCAACTAAGTCTGCTATTTCTTCTCCAAATTCCTCTTTAATATTATCGTAAGTGGCATAAGTATCTTCTATAGTATCATGAAGTAACCCAGTAACAATGGTGGCGCTATCTAACTCAAGTTCAGTAAGTATGCTAGCAACAGCTATTGGATGATTGGAATAAGGATCACCAGAAGCACGTCTCTGGTTCTCGTGAGCCTTGACAGCATAATTGTATGCTTTATTTAATTTTTCAGGATTTAAAAACTTATTATATATTTTAACTTTATTTATTAATTCTTCAGAATTAAGCATATTTAGTTATAGCACTAATTTATATTTTTTTAATAGATCTTAGGTCTTTAATTGATAAAGCATTAACTAAATTAACGATATTAACCTTAGATTTTGAATGTTTCCACTTCTTATCTATTTCAAATAATGGCAACAAAACGAAATTCCTGATGCTCATTCTTGGATGAGGAATGATTAGTCTTTTATTATCTAAATTTAGTACTTTATTATCATAATCTATTATATCAATATCGCATCTTCTTGGGGCATTCTTTATTACTCTACATCTACCAAATTTTAATTCAATTAAGTTGCATACATTTAATAATTCTAGTGGTGCAAAATTCGTTTCCACTTTAACTACAATATTTATAAAACTAGGCATTAAAGGATTTGGCCATGATTTAGATAAATAAAATGAAGATGTTTTAAGTATTTTAATTTTATTTTTTTCTAACTCAAATTTAGCAAGATTAATATTGCTAATTTTATTTCCTAAATTTGATCCTATGGCTAGATATGAATGTTTAGCTTGATTTTCTAATGTGTCTGGCTTTTTCACGATTCCAATCTCTATTCTTTTTAGTGGCTCTTTTATCAAATTGTTTTTTACCTTTGGCAACAGCTATCTCAATTTTAGCCCTCCCTTTTTTAAAATACATTTTTGTTGGAACGAGGGTGAGTCCATCTCTTTGCATTTTACCAATTAATTTATTAATTTCTTTTTTATTTAATAATAGCTTTCTTTCATCCATAGGATTATGGTTTGAATAACTTGCTTGCTTGAATGGTGAAATATGCGAATTGATCAATACTATCTCTCCACCTTTTTCTACAGCGTAAGAATCTGCTATGTTTACTTTGCCTTCTCTAATAGATTTTATTTCTGACCCTTTAAGAACTATCCCTGCTTCAATCAAATCTTCAAAAAAATAATTAAAACTTGCTTTTCTATTTAAGCAAATAATTTTTAAACCAGAGTTGGTTTTTTTGGTCATTAGAGTAATTTTGCTAATACCAAAGCTTTTTTAATAGTTTCCTTAGTTAGATCGGTAACCTTAACCAAAGGTAATCTAACATCGTCCTCGCATAAACCTAAAAGTTTTGCTGCGTATTTAACTGGGCTTGGGTTGCTCTCAATAAACATGGAGTTATGAACGGGTTGTAAAACTTTATCTAGTCTAATTGCTTCTAATTTACTTTCTTTACTATCTTCTTTAGAGAATTTTTGAAAATCTGAACATAGTTTTGGGGCAATATTTGCTGTAACACTTATGGATCCAACACCACCTCTATTATTAAATTCTAAAGCATTATCATCATTACCAGTGAGCTGAATAAAATCAGTTCCCATTTTTTCTTTCTGCTGGTTAACTCTATTTAAATCACCCGTTGCATCTTTAACACCCACAATATTCTTTAATTCAAAAAGTCTAGCCATTGTATCAACAGACATATCAATTACAGATCTTCCAGGAATATTATAAATTAAAATTGGTATCCCACATTTGTCATTAATTGCTTTATAATGTTGGTACAATCCTTCTTGCGTGGGCTTGTTATAATAAGGTGTTACTATTAAAGCAGCATCAGCTCCTGCTTTTTCCGCATGTGTAGTAAGTGAGATTGCTTCTGCCGTTGAATTGGAGCCAGTACCTGCAATAACTATGGATTTACCCTTGCTTTCTTTAATGCATAAATCGATTACTTTTTGATGCTCAACGTGACTTAACGTTGGTGATTCTCCAGTAGTACCAGCAGGAACCAGGCCGTTGGTACCACTGTTAATTTGGAAATGAATAAGCTTAATATAAGATTCAACATCAAGTTCATTATTTTTAAACGGGGTTATTAAAGCAACATTTGATCCTTTGAACATAAATACTTATAACATAGTTTAAAGATTCATTTAGTAAATTTATGCTTAAAAATATATTATTTTTTATAAAATCATTTTTATTGATATTGTTGATAATTGGTAATTCCTATGCTGATGAAGTTACAATATTGCCTTTAAAAAAACCTGTTTTAGGAGAAAAAATTCATAATGAAAAAGTAACTCAAGGTATATTAAAACCAAAATCTAAGCCAACAAAAATTATTGAGGTAGTTAACAACCAAACTGCAAAAATTACAGATAAAACAATTAATTTTTCAATTCCAAAAAATAAACCTTTAGTCGTAAAAAAAACAACTACGGTGGTTAAAGATAATTCAAAATATTATAGTCAAAAAGATTATGATATTGCAAAAAAATCTATTGCGGCTATGGAAAAAAGCCAATGGTCAACTGCATTATCCACTTCTAAAAAAGCAAAAGATAAATCAATATATAACTTTATTCAATGGAGACATTTGTTAACAACAGGTAATCAGGCTAGCTTTTACGATTACATGACCTTTATTCAAAATAATGAAGATTACCCTAGAATAAGTAGGGTAAAATATTTAGCTGAACAAAAACTTTCGCCTGAAAAAATTTCTCCTAAAAAAATCATTGATTGGTTTGGTCAAAACAAACCACTGAGTGGATATGGTATGGTTATATTGGGAGAAAGCTTTATTCAAACTGGGAATATTGAAAAAGGAACAGCTTTAATCAAAGAAGGATGGGTTACTGCTGAGTTTTCTAGATCTGATATGGAAATATTAAGCAAAAAATATAAAAAATATTTGAATGCTAATGATTACATAAATAGAGCGGACTATTTAGCTTGGGAAAACAAATATTTTGATTTAAAAAGAATGCTCCCTTACCTGCCTAAAGATTATCAACTTCTGTATACGGCAAGACAAATTTTAATGACTAAATCTTATGGTGTTGATCAGGCCATAAAAAATGTTCCAGAAAAATTTAAAAATGATGCCGGGCTTAATCATGATCGTCTTAAATGGAGAAGAAAAAGAGGTAGAGTTGATGATACACTTGAAATATTATTTTCTGTAAAAAATGATAAAGATTATTTAGTAAGACCTGATAAGTGGTGGGTTGAAAGAGCAATAATGACTAGGGCTCTTATTTATGAAGATAAATATGAGCAAGCTTATAAGGTTGCCAGTCAACACTCCCTAGATAAAGGTCCTGAATTTGCAGAAGCTGAGTGGTTAA
>JABMNQ010000017.1 GCA_013204495.1 Candidatus Pelagibacter sp. | reverse complement strand
GAAGGATATAGTAAAACATAAGCATGATTGTAAAGTTCATTTAAAGTCTTTAACGATATAGCCGTAAATAATTTCCACCTTCCCGGAATTAACCTATTCATTTTTAAAACTTCATCATTTGAAAGCTTACCGCCTACAATGTAAAATTTAAAATCTGGTAACTTATTTAACAAGTCAACAGCAAAAGAAAAATTTTTATACCGCTCTCTTGAACTTACCCACAATATGTAACTTTGATTAATTAACTCTTCATCAAGTTCATATCTATGATATTTCTGATCAATTTTGTAGAATTCATCGGAAACACCATTGTAAACAACATGTATATTATCAGCCGAAACTTGTGGGAAATAATTCAATAAATCTCTTTTTGTACTCTCGGAAATTGTAATAATCGCAGCGCTATTCATTAATGCTAATCTTTTTTGAGTATTATGTATTAATTTTCTAGCTCCGTTTTGATATTTAAAATGAATTAAATCATGAATGGTAGATACGTTTAATGCATTTTTGTTAGTAGAATAACGATTATAAGATGAATGAAATATAAATTTAGATTTTATAAAATTAAGTTTTGGATTAACAAACCTTGAAATAGATATTGGTAATTTCCCGTTAACAGAAATAATTTTTTCGCGTGGTGTATTCTGAAATGTAGCAAATAAGTTTTGATTCTCATTTTCAATAAAGTAAGATTCAAAATCTGGATCATTGACTAAACGAACTAACAACTGATGCCAATAATTTGAAATTCCACCAAACTTTTGAAGATTAAAAACAATATTGTCAAACACAACTTTATTCATCATAATCAATTCAACTTAAAATTCGTTGTTTTGTGACTTGAATGAAATATTTACGGGTGGTTTTAACTAACCTAGGTTAAAGTACCAAATAATTTAATTGGAAAGTATGATTTATTAAAACTATCAATTGCCAATGATTTTTTAAATAAATTTTGATTTTTATAATCTAAAAAAAAGGTCAAAATCATCATACTTTAAAATCTTTATAATAATTCATAATAATAAACTCAAACACCACCTGATTTTTGAAGAGAAAAAATAATATTATCTAAGTATATTTTCATTTTAAAAAAACAAGTTAAATTCTACAACTTAATAATCGATTAGATATTTCATTAATATTTTTTACAAAAATTGTATTATCATTTTTTTTATAACTAGCTATTGTATTATTTTCAAAATTATAATCAACTGCCTTAAAACCAAAATCACTTAACAAATTAAAGATTTCGTTAGACTTAATATCATACATGTCTGAGCTGTCATTAGTTTCAACTAAGATTCCAAAGACTTGATTTGACGATAGTAAATTTAAAGATCCTTTCAAAACATTAAGCTCATATCCCTCTACATCAATCTTAATAAATACATTTTTATTCTTCAAGTCAATAACATTGTCTAAAGTATCTACGTCAAGTTCAATAGTGTTTTTGTCTTTTACTTTAGAAACATGATTAACAGTATCTAAATCATTTGTAAACAATAATTTTTCTTTTTTGTTTGAAAGACCAATGTTGAAACTTTGAATTTTTGATTCAAAGTCATTAAATTTTATGTTCTTATTCAAAATATCAAAAGTAGCTTTTATTGGTTCAAAACTATACACTTGTTTGCAAATAGATGCGGATAAAACTGAATAGCTACCTATGTTTGCACCTACATCGATAAAAACATCATCATATTTTAAAACATTCAAGACAAATTTCATTTCCCTGTACTCATGTAATCCTGCATAATAGTTACCGGTTGACCCAGTTAAACCGCTTTTCATAAATAACTGTGTGTTATTAACAAAATCATATGAAATTAGTGAACTAGGCAAAATTCTAGATACAATCTGCCATGAAATAACTTTCGTAAAGGATAAAATTTTATTTTTTTTTGCATGTGGATGCTTTAAAATAAAATTAATCAAATTAATTACTTTAAACATATTAAACTTATTTTACAATTAAATCAGAAATTATTTTGTCGTAGAGATTATTATTACTTGAAACTAGTAATAAATCCGAGCTACAAATTTTTGGTTTAATTTTGTGAAGATATCCGTCATTATCTATAAAAAAATGATTCCAGGAATTGTCAAAATAGTTTAAAAATTCTTCTAATGTAATTGGTTGAAGATTATCAATCCACTCAATAATGATTACAGGGTATATTTTGTTTAAAGAAGTAAATCCTTTAAAAACTTCATTTTCAAAACCTTCAACATCAATTTTTATAATATCAGGTTTTGATATAAATTTTAATACATTATCGATTGAGTTGATTTCAATTTTCTTAATGCGTGTATTTTTATAATTAGCAACAGGGGAAAAAGAACCTAAATCAGATCTGTTTTTAGAATAATAAAAATTCAAAAAACTTTTTTTTTCTCCAATTCCAAAATTATATGTTTTAAAATTATTTTGATTTTTAAGAGTTAAAGATAACAAATCATAATTATTTGGATTAGGCTCAAAACATATTGATTCTAAAAACAAATTATTATTTAAAATATGATGAGGATAGAAACCGTAATTTGATCCAATGTCCCAAAAAACATTATTTTTATTGGATATTTTATTTAAAATACTCAGCAAACCTTTTTCGTGACTAAGTCCATTATTTAAAAATAAATTTATTGCAGTATCATCATTTAAATTTAAATAAAACGGAAATTCATAATTATTAAAGAAAAAAGGATATTTCTTAAGGGATTTATTAAAAAATGAGAGAATTCTTATAAGAAACGCTCTGCCCCTAAAAGGTAATTTTTTGATACAGTTTAATAAATAATTCACAGGCAAATATAAATTAAAAAAGAACTCTATTCAAGTAATAATTATAAAAGATTGATGAGTAGGGATGATATAAGCTCATTCCCCAATCAGCTAATCTAGAATAATGTAAGATAGCTAAAAAGAAGCAAAATATAATTAAAAATATTTTATGTTGTTTAACTTTCAACTTAGATTGAATTAAGCCTAAGAAGATTGCAAGTGAGATAATTCCAAAATAAATATCTAGTCTTGAAGCAAGAATGCCAATATAATTAAACCCTAAAATATATATAAATATAGAAAATAGAGATAAGTGATAAAAAAATCTGATTTTGATGTTGTTTTTAATATCAGGTTTTAGGTGATAAAAATAAATTACAGGAATTGTAGTAACTATTTTTCGTCCAAAGCCAAAAATTGCACTTGTTTCTAATCCTCCGTCAAATCTCTCAGTCAAATCTTTACCTGGATTAAAAAAATTAAAAAAATTAGCAAATTGTTCAATAATTGGGTAAATAAAATGACTTAAAACAATTAACAACAGTATTGTTAAGTAAAACTTTCTATTTGACATTCCATAAATAAAATAAAAAGGAATTAAGACTATAAAAGTTATATGAAAGGAAAGACCAAGAAAAGACAAGATCAAAAAGAGTGTTAAGTTTCTGTTAATAATATATTTTATTGAAAACAAAAAAATTGCACATGCAAGCATTTGACGTTGCCCTCCACTATACCATGTAATTGTAGCAAATAATAAAAAAAGAGTTATAAAACTATTCCCAGATATTTTATATGAATTATAAAAAATTCCAATATAAAATAAAAAAGAAGTAATAAATAAATAAATTGAGTAATTTTCTGTTAATAATGAGATAAATTGCGTGTAAATTTGAAATCCAAATTCAAATCCTGGTGTCCATCTGATATTTATGTCTTGAAAATTTTTAAGATAATTAAACCAATCAGTGCCCATTTCCCATCTTAATCCATCAAAAAAAATTATACCAAAAATTAAAATTAATACAATAATTAATTCTTTTTTTTTGAATTCTAAATTAAAAAAGGATAAAGGAACAAAAATTCCAGAAATAATGGTAAATATTTCAATCATAAAATACTCTTATAGAGTTTAGAATATTCTAACGACATGGTTCTTTCTTCATACTTTTTTGATATAATTAAACCCTTATGGATTAAAGTGGATTTAAGATTCTCATTTGAAATAAGATATAATAATTTTTCTGAAATTGAATTAATATTGATTGGATCACAGTAAATTAAATTACCCTCTGAAATTTCAGGAATAGCACCTCTTTTTGAGGATAATACAGGTGTTCCACAAGACATAGATTCAATTATAGGCATACCATATCCCTCATATAGAGAAGGGAAAAGCAAAACATCACATACATTATACAACAAAGCTAAATCTAAATTAGATATGTTTATATATGAATTAATTTCACATATAAAATCAGGTTTTTTTAAAATATCTTCTAAATCATTTAATCCACCAACCAAGTGAATTACAATTTTCTTTTTTGATTTTAAATTAAAATCATTACAGGCCATTAACGAATTATATGTGTTTTTATAGGGTTCATTGTTTGCAAATATGATTACGTTAAAACACTTAGAATTAAAATTAATTTTTTCTTTATAATTTTT
>JABMNQ010000150.1 GCA_013204495.1 Candidatus Pelagibacter sp. | reverse complement strand
ATACCAAGATGAAATGAATAAAATATCACTAAGATTAGATAATAAAGGGTTTGTTGATAGAGCACCAAAAGATATTGTTGAACAAGAAAAAACTAATTATAATAATTTAAAAAATGATATTAAAAGAATATCTGTAACAATAGAAAGTTTATAATGGCAAAATTTAATAAGAAAAAATTACCAAGCAGGCATACTTCATTGGGACCTGATAGAGCTCCACACAGATCTTTTTACTACGCGATGGGTGAAACTGAAAAAGATGTAGCAAAGCCTTTTGTGGGCGTTGTATCAACTTGGAATGAAGCTGCTCCATGCAATATTGCTTTAATGAGACAAGCTCAATCAGTTAAAAAAGGCGTCAGAGCTTCCGGTGGAACACCAAGAGAATTTTGCACAATTACAGTAACAGACGGTATTGCCATGGGTCATGAAGGAATGAAGTCATCATTAATTTCTAGAGAAATAATAGCAGACTCAACAGAGCTTACTGTTCGTGGCCACTGTTATGATGCGCTAGTTGGTATAGCTGGTTGTGATAAATCTTTGCCTGCTTTGATGATGGCAATGGTTAGATTAAATGTTCCAAGTGTATTTATTTATGGTGGTTCAATTTTACCAGGTCAATATAAAGGCAAAGACGTAACTGTTGTTGATGTTTTTGAAGCTGTTGGAAAACACTCTGCTGGTAAAATATCAGCTAAAGAATTAAGAGAATTAGAATTAGTTGCTTGTCCAAGCGCCGGTGCATGTGGTGGGCAATTTACGGCAAATACTATGGCTTGTGTATCAGAAGCAATTGGTTTAGCGCTACCTTATTCAGCGGGAACGCCTGCTCCATATGAAGAAAGAGATAAGTATGCATTATTAAGTGGAAAAACTGTAATGAACTTATTACAAAAAAATATTAGACCAAGAGATATTGTTACAAAAAAATCTTTAGAAAATGCTGCAACTATTGTCGCTGCTACAGGTGGCTCAACTAATGCCGCTTTACACTTACCTGCCCTTGCAAATGAAATTGGAATTAAATTTGATTTAATGGATGTTGCTAAAATATTTAAAAAAACTCCTTACCTTGCTGATTTAAAACCAGGTGGAAAATATGTTGCAAAAGATATGTGGTTAGCTGGCGGTGTTCCAATGTTATTAAAAACACTTTATGATGGTGGATTTATTCATGGTGACTGTATGACAGTTACAGGTAAAACCATGAAACAAAACCTAAAAAATATTAAATTTAATCCTAAACAAAAAGTTTTAAGAGCTTATGACAATCCTCTTTCACCAGACGGCGGTGTTGTTGGTCTAAAAGGTAATTTAGCACCAGACGGTGGTATTGTCAAAATTGCTGGATTAAAGAAATTACAATTTACTGGCAAAGCTAGATGCTTTGATAACGAAGAAGCAGCAATGGCTTGTGTACAAAATAAAAAATATAAAGAAGGTGATGTAATTATTATTCGTTACGAGGGACCAGTAGGAGGACCTGGTATGAGAGAAATGCTTTCAACGACTAGTGCTATTTACGGGCAAGGAATGGGGGAAAAGGTTGCATTAATTACTGATGGTAGGTTCTCTGGTGCTACAAGAGGCTTTTGTGTAGGTCATGTTGGACCAGAGGCGGCTTTAGGAGGGCCTTTAGCACTATTACGTAATGGAGACATTATCGATATCGATGCTAAAAAGGGGACTATTAACGTAAGACTAACTAAATTACAATTAGCTGCGAGACGTAAAAAGTGGAAACCAAAAAAATCAAGCTTTGGATCTGGAACTATTTGGAAATATGCACAAACAGTAGGTCCCGCTTATTTAGGTGCACCAACACATCCTGGTAAAAGAAAAGAAGTAAAAGTATACGCTGATATTTAATGAAAATTAGACCTGTTATTTTATGTGGCGGTGCTGGAACAAGACTTTGGCCACAATCAAAAAATAACTTAGCAAAACAATTTATAGATTTTGGTGGTTGGAACTTATTAGAAAAAACTTTAGAGCGTATTAAAGGGCCAACTTTTGATTATCCAATTATTAGTACAAACACTAAATATTTGAAACTAGTTAAAAGTTATCTAAAAAAGTTTAAAGTAAAAAATTATAAAATTATACTAGAACCCTCTAAAAGAAATACAGCTCCAGCAATTTTAGCTTCAGCATTAATTAAAGACATTCCAAACGAACAACCTTTAATGTTTTTTGCAGCTGATCACTTGATAGAAAAAACAAACATCTTTAATAAAGCCATAAACATTAATAAAACCAACTTAACGGATCAAAATATATTTATTTTTGGAATTAAGCCCACTTCTCCTT
>JABMNQ010000149.1 GCA_013204495.1 Candidatus Pelagibacter sp. | reverse complement strand
AAGATAGAGGGTTTAAGAATAGCAATTTGTGGGGATATAACTCATTCACGTGTTGCTAGATCAAATATCTACCTACTGAATATGTTGGGTGCAGAAGTTAATATTATCGCTCCTTCAAACTTAATGCCTGAGGAAATTGAAAAATTTGGAGTCAATACATTTACGGATATGAAAAAGGGTTTAAAGGATTGTGATATCGTAATGATGTTAAGATTACAGAATGAGAGAATGACCAGTTCATTTTTATCATCTAATAGAGAGTACTATGAATATTATGGTCTAACACCTGATAAACTTTCACATGCAAAGGAAGATGCTTTAATTATGCATCCTGGGCCAATGAACAGAGGAATTGAAATAGATACGAAGTTAGCAGATGATATCAACAGAAGTGTAATTAAAGAACAGGTAGAGCTAGGTGTGGCTGTAAGAATGGCTTGTTTAAAAATATTTTGTAAATAAATGAAAAAACAATACTTTATAAATGCCAATATAATTGATCCTCATAATTCTATTAATGAAAATGGTGGACTTATTATAGGTGAAGATGGCTCAATTGAAGCGGTAGGGAAAAAAGTAAACATAAATAATATACCCTCAAGAGAAAGGTTTGTAGATTTAAAAGGAAAATATATATTCCCAGGTTTAGTGGATATGCGTGTTTTTGCTGGAGAACCTGGTTATGAATATAAAGAGAATTTCAGAACCTTAAGCAATGCTGCTCTTGCTGGGGGAGTTACATCGGTTGTAACTATGCCTAACACAGATCCAATAATTGATAACGTTTCAATAGTAGATTTTTTAAAAAGACGTGGAAGAGATAAATCTAAAATTAATGTATTCCCAAGTGCAGCTCTTACAAAAAATATTGAAGGATTTAGTATGACTGAATTTGGCTTACTGCAAAGTAGAGGCATAATTGGATTTACTGATGGCATAAAAACTATTCAAAATACTCAATTAATGTCTCGTATAATGAATTCAGCTAAAGATCTGGGGACTTTAATTATGCAACATGCTGAAGACTATGATTTATCAAAAAATGGTATGATTAACTCAGGTATAATAGCAACTAAACTTGGTTTATCTGGAATACCTTCTGTTGCAGAGAGAATAATTATTGAACGAGATTTAACATTATTAGAAAATATCAAGTGCAGATATCATATATCTCAAATATCAGCAGCGAAATCTGTTGAAATAATTCAAGAAAGAAAAGAAAAAGTTAAATTCACAACAGGTGTATCCATAAACAACCTTTCATTAAATGAAAATGATATTGGAGATTTTAAAACCTTTTTAAAACTTTCACCTCCTTTAAGAACAGAAGAGGATAGAATTGCACTTGTACAAGGTTTAAAGAATGAGACAATTGACGTAATTGTTTCAGATCATAAACCTGAAGATGAAGAACAAAAACGATTAACATTCGCACAGGCAGCGACTGGTTCATCAGGTATTGAAACATTGCTATCTTTAAGTTTAGAGCTGTATCATAATGGTTCTGTAAAACTAGAAACTATAATCAAGGCCCTAACTTCAAATCCAGCTAAAATATTAAAAATTGACAAAGGTAATCTTTCAGTTGGTAACGAAGCAGACTTTTGTATAGTTGATATTGATAAACCATGGATTGTAAAAAAAGAAAAACTTATCTCAAAATCTAAAAATACCTCGATAGAAGACAAAAAACTACAAGGTAAGGTCACAAATACATTTGTAAAGGGTGAAGAATTATTTAAATTATAATAATGGAATATTTATTTATTGCTTTGAGCTCATATTTACTGGGGTCAATACCTTTCGGTTTTCTACTTACTAAAATATTCTTAAAAAAAGACATTAGAGACATAGGTTCAGGGAATATAGGTGCCACAAATGCCCTCAGAACTGGTAATAAACCCTTAGGTTATGCTACATTAGTTTTAGATATAGCAAAAGCAGTACTTCCCGTTTTATATGTAAAGTTTAACTATCCAGATTATGTTTTTATAGCTTCTTTAAGTGCATTTTTAGGTCATGTATTTCCTATATGGCTTAAATTTAAAGGAGGCAAAGGTGTGGCTACTTATGTTGGTATACTTTTTTCTATCAACTTAATTTTAGGTTTAATATTTATTATTAGTTGGGGTGTCACTTTTCTTGTTTCAAAATATTCATCCTTATCATCACTTATTGCAAGTTTAGTGGTAGCATTATATCTAATATTTTTTGATAATTATGATGCAATTTTTTTTATAATTATGTTTGTTTTAATATTCTATACGCATAGAGAAAACGTTAAACGCTTGAAAAATAAAGAAGAAACAAAAACAAAAATTTATTGATTTGACTATCAAGGGCTTTTGAGTAATTTGATTTATAATGAATCTTGTCATAGTAGAAAGTCCAGCTAAAGCAAAAACTATCAATAAATACTTGGGTGATGACTATATTGTGTTAGCAAGTTATGGTCATATTAGAGATCTTCCTTCAAAAAATGGCTCAGTAGATCCTGAAAATAATTTTAAGATGGAATGGGAAGTTGATAGTTTTTCCAAAAAATATTTAAAAGAAATTACAGAAGCAGCTAAAATTTCTTCAAAAATTATACTCGCTACTGACCCAGACCGTGAAGGTGAGGCAATTGCATGGCACGTCAAAGAATACTTGAATGAAAAAAAATTAATTAAAGATAAGCATGTGGAAAGAGTTGTGTTTAATGAAATTACTAAGAAGGCTGTAATTCATGGAATTGAAAATCCTAGACAAATTGAACAGTTACTAGTCGATGCTTACATGGCAAGAAGAGCCCTAGACTATTTGGTGGGTTTTAACATATCTCCAATATTATGGACTAAGTTACCCGGATCAAAATCTGCAGGTCGCGTTCAATCAGTTGCATTAAAATTAATCACTGAAAGAGAGCATGAAATTGAATTATTTAATCCAGACGAGTTCTGGACTTTAAGTGTTAAATTCAATGATGAAAAAAAAAACTTTCTAATGGCAAGTATTATTCAACTTGATGATAAGAAAATAGAAAAATTTTCTTTCAAAACTAAAGCTGAAATTGAAAATGCAATGAATGTCGTAAGATCCAAAAAATTTCAAATAAGTGATATATCTAGTAAGGTTGTTAATAGAAATCCGTCAGGACCTTTTACCACCTCAACATTACAGCAAATATCCTCTGGTAGATTAGGTTTTGGTGCTTCTCGTACAATGCAAATTGCACAAAAATTATACCAAGGTATAGAGATTGAAGGGGAAACTATTGGTCTAATTACATACATGAGAACAGATGGAACTAATCTTTCAAAAGATGCCGTAGATACTTTTAGAGAGTATATAAAAGATGAATTTGGAAATGAATATGTGCCCGACGAACCAGTTAGTTATTCGGGTAAAAAAGCTAAAAACGCTCAAGAAGCACACGAAGCAATTAGACCAACAGATATTATGCGAGCACCAGATTCTGTTAAAAAATATTTAAGTCCTGATCAGCATAAATTATATGATTTAATTTGGAGTAGAGCCCTATCCTCACAGATGCAACCAGCTCAATTTGATAGAAACACAATTACAATAAGCTCGGATGATAACAGAACAATATGTAAAGCAAGTGGTTCTGTGATTAAATTTGATGGTTTTTTAAAAGTTATCAAGGATAATAAAAAAGAGGATGACGAGGATATGCTTCCGGAAATGAAAAAAGGACCAATCAACATTGAAGCGTTATTGGATGAGCAACATTTTACACAGCCTCCACCACGATATTCTGAGGCAAGTTTAGTTAAAAAATTAGAAGAATTGGGTATTGGCAGACCCTCCACCTATGCAAGTATAATATCAGTCATATCCACCAGAGGTTATGCAGAGTCTATTAATAAAAGATTTCATCCAACAGATAGAGGTAAATTAATATCGGCATTCCTGGAAAAGCTTTTTTCAAAATATGTAGATTATAATTTTACAGCTGAATTAGAAAATCAATTAGATGACATTACCACTGGTAAAGAAGGATGGATTAAAGTTCTTGAAGTGTTTTGGAAAGATTTTAATCAAAATGTTTTGGATGTTAAAGAAAAAAGAACAAGAGAAGTATTGGATCTATTAAATGATAGTTTGGGTAGTTTAATTTTTGAAAGAGATAAGGATGGTAATATAAATAGGCAATGTAAACTGTGCAACACAGGCACTATAAGTCTTAAAAATAGCTTCAGAGGAGGTGCTTTTATAGGTTGTTCAAATTATCCTGATTGTAAGTTCACAAGACCACTATCAAAAGCTAAAGCTGCTACTCAATCACAATTAGCTGAGCCAAAATTTATTGGAAAACATGATAATGGAAATGATATGTATCTAAAAAATGGAAGATTTGGTCCATATATACAATATGAAAAAATTGAAGAAATTAATGAAGAAGTAATAATTGAAACAAAAAAGAAAAAGAAAACTAAAAAAAATAAAACAGAAAAAATAAATGATAATTTAAAAAATATATCTATACCAAAAGGGATTTCTCTAGATAGTGTTGATCTTGATAGGGCAAAATTCTTATGTTCATTACCTAAAAGGTTAGGTATTAACCCTGAAAATCAAAAGGATATAATATTAAATTCAGGAAGATTTGGTCCATATTTAAAATGTGACAATAAATCAGCTAGAATTGAAAATGTTGAAGAAATTTTTTCAATTGGCTTAAATAGAGCAATAACTTTAATAGCTGAGGCAAAACCTGGTAGAATGTCAGCATCAATCATCAAAGACCTTGGTGAGCATCCAGAAGACAAAAAGCCTGTTAGGGTAATGAAGGGTCAATATGGACCTTACATTAAGTATAAATCTCTTAATGCAACAATACCTGAGGAAAAAGACCCATTAGAACTTAATATGGATGAGGCGCTAATATTGATTGAGAAAAGAAAGGAATACGATAAAAATAAAAAAAGTAAAAAAAAGAATAAACAATGAAAAAAATAATATTTATAATTATAATAACTTTAATTTCTAATAGTAAAAATTCTATAGCTGATACAATTGACTGTACGCAGTTTGAAAAACTCAGCGCAAAATACTTAGAATGTGCAACAGTTAACCTTAAAGAAAAAACAAAAGATATTAAATTAAAAGCAACTATTGGCGCAAAAGAACTAAAAGATAAAGCTGCTGAAAATGCTAAAGATAGTAAAGAAAAGTTTAACAAATCAACATTTAAAGAAAAGCTTGTTAAATTTAAAAATAGTAAAACATTAACAGAGTTTATGGGGAAATAAAAATGTCGTATGAAAATAAAATAAAAGAGTTAAATTTAGAATTACCCGAAGCAAGAGACCCTGTTGGCTCTTATGTGGCCTCAAAAATAATAGGCAAAATGCTATTTATATCTGGTCAAATTTCCATATCGGCAAATGGAGAATTAATAAAAGGAAAAATTGGCAAAGAATTGAAAACAGAAGATGGTTATGAAGCTGCTAAAAGATGTGGTTTAAGCATTATCTCCCAGGTAAAAAAATCTTGCAATAACGATCTTTCAAAAATTAAATCATGTATAAAATTAACTGGTTTTGTAAATTCCACAGAGGATTTTACGGAACAACCTAAGGTAATTAATGGGGCTTCAGATTTAATAGTATCAGTTTTTGGAGATGCTGGAATGCATACAAGAGCAGCAGTTAGCACAAATAGTTTGCCGCTTGGTGTTTCTGTGGAGGTTGATGCAATTTTTGAATTAAATTAAGAACCTATTGCAAAATACTTAATCTTCTGCTCTTTCATTTTTTTAGGTGAATAAATTTTTCTCATATCAAAAATTTTGTAATTTTTATTTTTAACAGTTTTGTTAAAGTTAATTGATTTAAAATCGTTCCATTCAGTGTGTATAATAATTAAATCTGAATTTGAAATACCTGATTTAATATCATTTGAATAACTAACGTTTTTAAAATTTTTAAACTCATTCTTTTCACCTGTTGGATCAAAATAATTTATTTTTGCACCTTTTTTAAGTAACGTAGGTATCATTGATAAGCAAGATGAATCTCGCATATCATCAGTATTAGCTTTAAAGGTAACGCCTAAAAAACATATCTTTTTATTTTTAACTTTATTATTTAGTATATCGAAAATTCTTTTTAATAATAAAGATGATCTATTATCATTAGATTTAATTACGGATTTAATAACAGAAAGATTTGATTTAAATCTATCACTCGTAGAGACGATAGCTTTTGTATCTTTTGGAAAACATGAGCCACCGTAGGCAGGTCCTGCTCTTAAGAAACGGCTACCAATTCTCTTATCTAGGCCCATGCCAATTGATATATCTTCAATGTTAACATCTATCTTTTCACATAGATTTGATAATTCATTAATAAAAGTTATTTTTGTAGCCAAAAAAGCATTTGAAGCGTATTTGATTAATTCTGCAGCTCTTCTTGAGGTGTTAATATATTTTGTTCCTTTGGATATAAGTGGTGCATACAGGTTTTTTAAAGTTTTATTGGATCTTTTGTTATCAGTTCCAATAACAACTCTATCAGGATAATTGAAATCCCTTATGGCCTCACCCTCCCTTAGAAATTCTGGGTTTGAAACTACAGAAAATAATTTTTTTGGTATTTTTTTTGAGATTATTTTCTCAATTTGATCGCCTGTAGTAATTGGTACAGTGGATTTGGTAATAATAATTTTAAACTTAGAAATAGATTTGGTAATTTCTTTAACAACATTGTAAACTTGGGTCAAGTCAGCATCACTACTATTTTTTTTAGTTGGTGTGCCGACACATATAAAAATGATGTCAGATTTTGATACGGATTCTTTCAAATCTGTGGAAAACTTTAATCTGTTATTTTTAAAATTCTTTAGAATGAGTTCCTCTAAGCCTGGTTCATATATTGGAATAATTCCTTTTTTAAGATTGTCGATTTTATTTAAATCTTTATCAACACATATAACGTCATTACCAAGATCAGAAAAGCATACACCACTAACTAACCCCACATAACCAGTGCCTATCATGCAAAGTTTCATATCTTGGAAATTTCTAAAGTTGAATTAATATACCCTTTCATTGTACCACAATCTAAATATTTACCTTTAAAATTATGACCTATAAACTTATGGTTCTCACTTATTAAGGATTGAATAGCATCAGTAATATGAATTTCATTACCTTTGCCCGGTCTAAGTTTTAATAATTTATTAAAAATTATTTTAGGTAAAATATATCTACCAATAACTGCATTATTGGATGGCGCTAGTTTAACAGAAGGTTTTTCAATAACATTTTTAATTATAAAATTATTCATATCAACTTTCTTTTTAATGTTATAAATACCCCATCTTGAAACCTCATTTTTATTTACTTTCATACTAGCCATTACAGATGAGTTATATTTTTTGTGAATGGCAATCATTGCTTTTGAGCAATTATTTCTAATTATTAAATCATCAGGTAACAGCATAAGAAAATATTCATCTTTAATATGCTTTTTTGTTTTTAATACAGCATCCCCTGTTCCAAGTGGCTTATCTTGAAAAACAAATTTAATCATCTTTTTATATTTTAATATTT
>JABMNQ010000148.1 GCA_013204495.1 Candidatus Pelagibacter sp. | reverse complement strand
TGACTTTGTCTAAAATTTTTATCTCAATAAATTTATTATCAATATTTACTGACGCAACCAAGGGTGAGGAAAGATTTGTAAAAAATAAATAAATTAAAATTAATATAAAATTAACTTTTCCAAGTAGTGTATTTTTTTTTAACTTCTTCATTATTTTTATTTGGGTGGTAGGCATCTGCTGTGCCCGTCAGGTTAGATTGATGAGGTTTTTGCCAATCATATTTTTCTAGATCATGATTATTTTCAATTCTGTTATTTATAAAATGAATCCATGAATACCATTCATTAGGTATTTTTGAGGCATCAATTTCAGCGCTATAAATTACCCATCTTTTACCAGCTTTGCTTTCATAGTATTTGTTGCCTGACGAATCGCTTCCAACAAACTTTCCAAAAAAAATTGTTTTTAATTTTGTTCCAAGAGTTTCTTGATTCCACCAGACGAAAATTTTACTAAAAAATGTCAGCATATAATTTATATCAGTTCTTCAATCTAAAATTGTATAATTTAAATTAGACTAAAGTAAGGATTTGTATATAAATTAATTATCTTAAGATTCAAAACAAAAATTAATTAAAGGAAATATGGCAAAATATTTAGTAGAAACTTATTACACTTGCAGCTTTAAAGTTAATCATTACCTAGATGATATTAATGAAACAGAGTTAGCCAACCTTGAAAAGCGTGATGATGGCAAATTTGAAGTTTTAGATGTAAAGCTTGATACAAGAAAAACTAAAAGTCTAGACTCTAATAACAGAGTAATTGAAACTAAAAAATTAGATATTATATCTGAACAAAGTCAGCCTAAAATTATCTCAAAAGAAAATAATACTACTTTTGTTAAAAAAATTAATGAAGGTGTTAGCAAAAGATTCAGTATGCCCGATAGAAGAAAGGGCTACATTCAAAAAGCAACCATTGGAGATCACAAAGTTTATTTGCATACTGGTGAATATGAAGATGGTAAAATTGGTGAAATCTTTATCGACACAAGTAAAGAAGGAGAGCTTGTAAAAGCTCTCATGAATAACTTCGCAATAGCCATTTCACTTGGCTTGCAGTATGGAGTACCGTTAGATGAGTTTATTAGCGCTTATGTTGATACAAAATTTGAACCTTCGGGAAAAGTACATGGTAACGATAGAATAATGAGCGCCTCTTCAATACTTGATTATATTTTTAGAGAATTGGCCATCTCTTATCAAAATAGAGAAGATCTTGCACACACGCCAGCTATTGGTGGTTCAGATAGATCCTCTCCTGAAGAAGAAAATACTGAAGATCAAAATCAATTACTTAAAATTGTTAAGGATATTACAAGTAAAGGATTTGTTAGAAATAATTACAAAAAAAATCTTGTTGATTTATCTGATATTAAAATAAACTTAAAAGGAAAAAAATAATTTTATTTTTTAAGTTTTAAAGCTAGTCCAAGTTCATTTAGTTGCTCTTCATTAACTTCAGATGGTGCATTCATCATTAAGTCTTGAGCATTTTGATTCATTGGAAACATTGTAACCTCTCTAATATTTTTCTCATTAGCTAAAAGCATTACAATTCTATCAATACCTGGTGCAATACCTCCATGGGGAGGTGCACCATAACTTAAGGCATTAATCATACCGCTAAACTTTTCATCAACATATTCTTTTTTATAACCTACAATTGAAAACAATTTGTACATTAATTCAGGTATATGATTTCTAATAGCGCCAGACGACAATTCTATTCCATTACACACAATATCATACTGATAAGCTTTGATGTTTAAAGGATTGTCAAAATCTAAATTTTTGATATCTCCTTGAGGCATGGAAAATGGATTATGACTAAACTCAATTTTGTTAGTGACTTCGTTTTTTTCAAACATAGGGTAATCAACTATCCAACAAAAAGCAAAAATATTTCCATGTATTAAATCTAGTTCTTTGGCAATTTTATCTCTGGCAAGCGCAGTTATTTTTTCAACATTCTTTGTTTTGCCACAAGCAAAAAATACACTGTCACCTACTTCAGCGCCTGTAATTTTCAGTATTTCTTCAAGTGCTTCTTTTGAAAAAAATTTACCTATTGGTCCTTTAGCGGAAATATTTGTATCTTTTTCAATTGTAAAATACGCCAGTCCAGAAGCACCCTGTTCTTTAGCCCATTTATCAATATTATCAAAAAAACTTCTTGGTTTGTCTTTTGTATCCTTTGTGATTATGCATCTTACTCTAGAGCCAGATTTTACAAGTTTTTTAAATATTTCAAAAGTAACATCTTCTCGTGAAAATATGTCCGTCAAATCTGATATTAGTAATGGGTTCCTTAAATCTGGTTTATCTGATCCATATTTAAGCATAGATTCTTCGTAAGAAATTCGTGGAAATTTTTCATACATTAACTTCTTTGAAGAAAAATTTTTGAATACGTTTACTATTAATTGTTCAACAACTTTAAAAACATCTTCTTGCTCAACAAAAGACATCTCCAAGTCCAGCTGATAAAATTCTCCAGGACTTCTGTCAGCTCTAGCATCTTCATCTCTAAAACATGGGGCAATTTGAAAATATTTGTCAAATCCTGAAATCATAAGTAATTGTTTAAAAATTTGTGGACTTTGAGGTAAAGCAAAAAACTTTCCTGGATGAACTCTTGAAGGAACTAAATAATCTCTTGCTCCTTCTGGAGTAGATTTAGTTAAGAT
>JABMNQ010000147.1 GCA_013204495.1 Candidatus Pelagibacter sp. | reverse complement strand
TACGGGTGTAGCTCAGTTGGTAGAGCACTGGTCTCCAAAACCAGGTGTCGGGAGTTCGAGTCTCTCCACCCGTGCAAAATATAAAGAAATGAATTTAATTAGTTATATAAAAGACTCTTTTGAAGAGTTACGTAATAAAGTATCGTGGATTTCTTGGGAAGAAGCTCAAAAATCTACAGTAGTTGTTGCCGTATTTACAATATTATTTGCAATAGCTGTATTTCTTGTAGATAAAGTTTTTCAAGCAGGTTTAGGAGAATATTTTAAATTATTTTAATTATTAAAATTTATTATGACTGATTCTGTGAAAAAATGGTACGTAGTTAGAGCTATAGGAGGGCAAGAAAATAAAGTGAAAACTTATATTGAAAATGAAATTGCTCGTTTAGGAATGACTGATTATGTTGATAGTGTTTTGGTGCCTACAGAAAAAGTAATTCAAATACGTAATGGAAAAAAAGTTCATAAAGAGCGCGTTTATTTTCCAGGATATATAATGATTGAGGCTAATTTAAGTGGAGAATTACCACATATAATTAAGTCAATAACTGGTGTAATTGGATTCTTAGGAGAAGTAAAAGGAGGAGATCCTGTTCCTATGCGAAAAAGTGAAATAAACCGAATGCTTGGTAAGGTTGATGAATTATCAGTTCAAAATGATAATGTTGCTATACCTTTTGAAGTGGGCGAAACAGTAAAAGTAATTGATGGACCATTTAATGGTTTTGATGGTACTGTTGAAAAAATAAATGCAGAAAAGCGTAAACTTGAAGTAATGGTTAAGATTTTTGGAAGAAAAACACCACTAGAATTAAGTTATATGCAAGTTGATAAAATTTCATAATTGTTACAGTAATTTATGATATTACATATTTGCTTCCAATGAATGTGTAATTTCTAATTTAAGATTAAAAAATGGCAAAAGAAGTATTTAAGGTTGTAAAATTACAAGTAAAAGGAGGGGCGGCGAATCCGTCACCACCAGTTGGGCCTGCTTTAGGTGCTGCCGGAGTTAATATCATGGAGTTTTGTAAGCAATTTAATGCAAGAACTCAAGACAAACCAGGGAAAATTTTACCAGTAGCAATTACTGTGTATAAAGATAAATCTTTTGAGTTTGTAGTTAAAACTCCCCCAGCAGCTGTACAAATTTTAGAAGCAGCTAAAGTAAAAAAAGGCTCACCAGAATCTAACCGTAATAAGGTGGCTACAGTTTCTTGGGATCAATTGAAAACAATTGCTGAAGATAAAATGGTAGATTTAAATGCATTTACTATTACATCTGCTACATTAATGATGGCGGGTACAGCACGTTCAATGGGTATTAAAGTAAGTGGGAAAGCTCCAATTAAACAATAAAACAGTTATTTAAAAATGGCAAAATTAACTAAAAAGCAAAAAGAAGCACATGATAAGGTTGATAAAAATCAAGCTTATACTTTAAAAGATGCTTCTGCTTTAGTAAAAGAAATTACTTCTGTAAATTTTGATGCATCTATTGATTTAGCTGTTAGATTAGGAGTTGATCCTCGTAAAGCAAATCAAATGGTCAGAGGGGTAGTAACATTACCTCACGGAACAGGTAAAGATGTTAAAGTATTAGCATTAGTAACTCCAGATAAAGAAGCAGAGGCGAAAGAAGCCGGAGCTGATTATGTTGGATTAGACGAATACCTTCAGAAAATTAAAGATGGTTGGACAGATGTTGATGTTATAATTACTATGCCAAGTGTTATGGGAAAATTAGGTCCTTTAGGTCGTGTTTTAGGGCCAAGAGGTTTAATGCCTAACCCAAAAACTGGTACAGTTACTATGGATGTTGCAAAAGCTGTTGCAGAAGTAAAAGCAGGTAAAATTGACTTTAAAGTTGATAAAACAGGAATTGTTCACGCTGGGATCGGTAGAGCATCTTTTGATGTTGATAAAATTGTAGACAATGTTCATGAACTGATTCAAACTTTAATTAAGTTAAAACCAACGGCTTCAAAAGGAACGTATATTAAAAGTATTTATTTATCGAGTACTATGAGTCCTGGAGTAAGTATAGATGCTAAATCAGTTTAATTAAAGTTAAAACTTAGGAATTATGACGAAAGTAGAAAAATCACAAGTAATAGAAGCTTTAACAACACAGTTAACTGATGGAAATATTATCTATTTAACAGATATCTCAGGATTAAATGCTTTAGAGACTTCTAATTTACGTAGAGCTTGTTTTAAAGCAAATATAAAATTATCGGTTGTTAAGAACTCATTGCTAGGGAAAGCAATGGAAAAATCTGATAAAGATTTTGGAGAATTACCATCAGCATTAAAAGGAAATACTTCTTTGATGTTTTCTGATATAGGAAATGCTCCTGCAAAATTAATTAAAGAATTTCGTAAAAAATCAAATAAACCTTTATTAAAAGGAGCTTTTGTTGAACAAGCAATTTATATTGGAGATGACCAATTAGATGCTTTAGTTAACATTAAATCTAAAGAAGAGGTAATAGGAGATATTATTACGTTATTACAATCACCAGCTAAAAATGTTATTTCAGCATTACAATCAGGTGGTAATAAATTGTCTGGTATCATTAAAACGTTATCAGAAAAATAGATAAGTGCACTAATAAACTAAATAATAAAATTTAAACACAAAGAAATGGCAGATTTAAAAGATTTCGCAGAACAACTTGTTAGCTTAACAGTTAAAGAGGTAAATGAGTTAGCTAAAATTTTAAAAGACGAATACGGTATAGAACCAGCAGCAGCAGTAGCAGTAGCAGGTCCAGCAGCAAGTGGAGACGCAGCAGCAGAGGAAGAGCAAACTGAGTTTTCTGTAATTTTAAAAGCAGCAGGTCAATCTAAATTAGCAGTTGTTAAATTGGTTAAAGAATTAACTGGTTTAGGATTGAAAGAATCTAAAGAAATTGTTGATAGCGCACCAGCTCCTATTAAAGAAGGGGTCTCTAAAGATGAAGCTGAAGGATTAAGAGCTGCATTAGAAGAAGCAGGAGCAGAAGTTGAGGTTAAATAAACTTTAACATCTAAAACAATTAAAGGTTTAGGTCTTGGGGGCAATCCTTAGACCTAAACCATTTTGCGTATATATTCGTTCTTATATTTTAATAGTTTTTTTAACTTAAAGTTTTGTCCATTGGCCACTAAACAATTCACCGAAAGAATAAACTTTGCATCAGCAAAATTGATAATGGAATATCCAGATTTTTTGGATATTCAAGTAAAATCTTTTCAAGATTTTTTACAATTAAAAACCAAAGCTGATGAACGAAGTACCGAAGGATTATATAAAACCTTCCTTGACAACTTCCCAATTACAGATACTCGTAACAATTTTGTTTTAGAGTTTATAGATTACTTTGTTGATCCACCTAGATACTCAATTCAAGAGTGTATAGAAAGAGGGTTAACATATTGTGTGCCTCTAAAAGCACGTTTAAAATTATACTGTACAGATCCTGAACACGAAGATTTTGAAACCATAGTACAAGATGTTTATCTTGGAACAATTCCTTACATGACTCATAGTGGTACTTTTTGTATTAATGGGGCAGAAAGAGTTGTAGTTTCTCAATTACACCGTTCTCCTGGAGTGTTTTTTGGACAATCTTTCCATGCAAACGGAACAAAATTATATTCAGCAAGAGTAATTCCTTTTAAAGGTTCTTGGATAGAGTTTGCCACCGATATCAATCAAGTAATGTATGCTTATAT
>JABMNQ010000146.1 GCA_013204495.1 Candidatus Pelagibacter sp. | reverse complement strand
TGGTCAAGTATTGGCGATGATATTATTAAGAAAAAATTTATATTTGTTGGATTTTTAGCTTGGGTTTTACTGGTCCCACTTGCTCTAACCTCTTCTAAACGTATGATAAGAGTTTTAAAGGATAAATGGAAAAAATTGCATCGTATTATTTATTTAATTTCTATATTTGGAGTCATTCATTTTATATGGTTGGTTAAAAAAGATACGACAGAACCTTTGATATATCTTATAATTATAATTATTTTATTAATGCTGAGAGTGAGAATTAAATTTAATTAATTTACCAAAGGTTTTTCGGGTATACAAATTTCAGATCTTGTTAAAAATCTTCTTCCAGTTCCATTATCTAAAGAAAACATTCCACCCATTCCTTTAATACAGTCGATAATTAAATCTGTATTCTTCCATGCCGCATGTTGAGTTTCACTTATATAAAAAGGAATACCACCAATTTTTCCAACCAATACATCGTCCTCACTTACTAAAAATTCTTTAACAGGATAACACATAGGTGCGCTCCCATCACAACAACCACCTGATTGATGAAATAAAAGCTCTTCACCATGTTCTTTTTGTAAATCTTTAATTAACTCTAATGCAGAGTTTGTTGCTGAAACTTTCATATTTATATGGCCCGTAGTTTATGCGGGCCATGATAATCTACCTGTTAAAAGAAACCTAATTTTTTTTCACTATAAGACACGTGTAAATTCTTCACTTGTCTATAATGATTAAGCATCATTTTATGTGTCTCTCTTCCAATACCTGATTGTTTGTATCCTCCGAAAGCAGCATGCGCTGGATATGCATGGTAACAGTTAGTCCAAACTCTTCCTGCTTGGATCCCTCTTCCCATTCTATAAGCTACATTTCCATTTCTAGTCCAAACACCTGCTCCTAAACCATAAAGAGTATCATTTGCAATTTCCAATGCATGTGCTTCATCTTTAAATTTAGTAACCGATACAACGGGACCAAAAATTTCTTCTTGGAAAACTCTCATAGAGTTATCACCTTCAAAAATAGTAGGTTCAATATAATTACCTTTTTCCAAACCACCATTTAATTTAGCAACATTTCCACCACATAGAACTTTAGCACCTTCTTTCTTACCTAAATCTAAGTAAGATTTTATTTTTTCCATTTGTTCTACTGATGCTTGAGCACCAATCATGGTTTCCATTTTTAAAGGATTGTCTTGTTTAACTGCTTTTGTTCTAGCAACAGCTCTTTCCATAAATTTATCATAGATAGATTCTTGGACCAATGCTCTACTAGGACAAGTACAAACTTCCCCCTGGTTAAGAGTAAACATTGCAAAACCTTCAAGACATTTATCAAAGAAATCATCATCCTTATCCATAATATCTGCAAAGAAAACGTTTGGAGATTTTCCACCTAACTCTAAAGTAATTGGAATTAAGTTTTGAGATGCATACTGCATAATCAAACGTCCTGTTGTAGTTTCACCAGTAAAAGCAATTTTTGCTATTCTCTTAGATGAAGCTAAAGGTTTACCTGCTTCTAGTCCAAACCCACTTACAACATTCAGAACTCCTGGAGGTAATAAATCTCCAATTAACTCCATTAAAAGCAAGATTGATGCTGGTGTTTGTTCAGCAGGTTTCAGTACTACGCAGTTTCCTGCAGCTAGTGCTGGTGCAATCTTCCATGTTGCCATTAGCAATGGAAAGTTCCAAGGTATAATTTGTGCAACTACACCAAGAGGCTCTGGTATGTGATAAGAATATTCGTTATTACTAATCTCTGAAACAGAACCTTCTTCAGCCCTGATAACACCAGCAAAGTATCTCCAATGATCAACAACTAACGGTAAATCAGCCGCCATACATTCTCTGATTGGTTTACCATTATCTAAACATTCTGCAGTTGCCAGTAAGTTTAGATTTTTTTCTATAACATCCGCTATCTTAAGTAGTATATTTGATCTTTCAGTGATCGATGTAACTCCCCAAGTAGGAAAAGCAGCATGAGCAGCGTCTAATGCTGCCTCTACATCTTTTGCATCAGATCTTGGGACTTCACATATAACCTCATTATTAATTGGACTTACGTTGCCAAAATATTTTCCTGATTTTGGTTCAACAAATTTCCCACCTATAAAATTTCCATACTTTTTCTTAAATGGAAATGGGACTTTTAAGTGAGACGTATCCAGCAATGGAGACCGTCCACTTTTTACAGTTTCTGTACTCATTTTTCCTCTCTCTCTATTATTGTTTGTCTTATTTATCTTAATGGTTTTTTTAACCATTTTAATCTTTTTATTTTTTATTAATGATCGCTTGACCAAATTAATTTTAGATTTTTTTTTGGTCTTACTTTTGGGCTTCTTAGCTACTTTTTTTTTTTTGATAGCCATAGTGAAACTTAACCAAAAATTGATATTAAGATCTATTAATTAAATAATAATTTTCTACTTAAAGTTGAATACAACCCTACATCTTGTGCTTAACTAAAATATGTCTAATATTTTAATTATGAATGAAGATACAAAAAAAGAATTACAGTCTGCAACATTTGAAAGGCTGCTAAAGCACTTAGATGAAAGAAAAGATGTTCAAAATATTGATATTATGAATCTCGCTGGGTTTTGTAGAAATTGCTTATCGAGATGGTATCGAGAAGAAGCTGAAAAAAAGGGAATTGAAATTTCAGACCCTGATGCACGTGAACATGTGTATGGAATACCTTACTCAGAGTGGAAAGAAAAATACCAAAAATGATTATTTTTCTTTAAGTCTTGGAAATAATTCTACAAAGTTACAAGGTTTGTGATTTATATCTAATTGATGTTTTAAAATTCCATCCCAGGCATCGGTTACTCCACCTGATGAACCTGGTAGTGCAAATACATACTTGCCATTAGCTAATACCGCACAAGCTCTAGATTGAATAGCAGAAGTTCCTACTGTTTTTAAACTTAGTGTTCTAAACACCTCGCCAAAACCTGGAATATGTTTATCAGCAATTTCGTTAACAGCTTCAGGTGTTATATCTCGACCTGTAAGACCTGTTCCACCCGTTGTAATTATAACATCTATTTCGGATAGATTAATCCAATCTTTAAGAATTTTAACAATTTCTTCCTTGTTGTCTTTGCAAATTTTTCTATCTATTAATTTATGTTTCGCTTCTTTAATTTTATTTACTAATATTGATCCTGATTTATCATTTTCAAATGTTCTAGTGTCTGTGACGGTTAAAAGTGCTATATTTACAATCATAAATTTAAATTAATTATTGTGTTTATATTATCATTTTTATTTTTTCTAACAGCAACTTTATACTCGAGTGTTGGTTTTGGTGGTGGTTCTACCTATCTTGCCCTTTTATTAATTTGGAATATTCCATATATGGTCTTTCCTGTTATTGCACTTTTTTGTAATATCATTGTTGTTTCTGGTAATTGCTTTAATTATATCAGAGCTAGAAATATTAATTTAAAAATTCTAACTCCCTACCTAATTTCATCAGTGCCATTAGCATTTATTGGTGGTTCTTTATCAATTGAAAAAAATATTTTTGAAATACTTCTTTTTATAGTTTTGTCATTTGCAGGAATTTTACTACTTATAAAATTTAAATCTTTCGATGATTTTAAGGAAATAAAAACAAAAATTCCAAAAACACTATCAATTCTTGTTGGTGGCGCTATTGGATTTATATCTGGTATTGTAGGAATTGGTGGTGGTATATTTCTAAGTCCAATATTATTATTATTTAGAGTAGATAAAGCTAAGAATATTGCAACAGCAGCATCTCTTTTTATTCTTATTAATTCTATTTCTGGTCTAGCTGGGCAATTTACAAAGTCCTCTGTTATAAATGAAATTTATATTTATTGGCCTTTATTTTTGTTAGTTTTATTAGGAGGTCAATTAGGTAATTTTTTAAATCTCAAAGTTTTTCCTGCACGCGTCTTGGCCTTAGTCACTGCTGGACTTGTGATATTTGTCGCTATAAGAATGGGGCTGAAGTTATTTGTATAATCAAAATATTAAATTAATATAATAAATAATGAAAACTTTTAGAGCATTTGGTCCAACTTTAGGAAAAACTAAATTATCCAAAAAAATTATTTCCATTTTAAATACTTATATTGAAAAATCTCAATTATCTAAAAAAAATGATTACAGCTCTAAGCTTGTGAGTCAAATTAAGAATGAAATCAAGATACCTAAAACAATAATAAATAAAGATTTATCTAAAGAATTAATAAAAAATATTAAAAGATATCTTGATAAGTCTGGTGTAAAAAAAATTAAAGTTATTAAAATAATCAATCTTTGGGTGGTAAGACAGTTTAAAAATGAATACAACCCTGTTCATTACCATGAAGGTCAATTGTCAGGAGTTGGCTATCTTAAAATCCCAAAAAATATGAATCAGAATAAATTAGTTAAAAATAAAAAGATTAAAACTAATGGAACTATCGATTTTATTAATGGACAAAAAAACTTTTTAAGTAAAAGTATTTATAATTTAAATCCGAAATTAGGTGATTTATTAATTTTTCCAAACTATTTAATGCATACCGCATATCCATTCAATGTTGATGGCGAGAGAAGATCTTTCTCTTTTAATGCTAAAATATTATTCAAAAAATAATTTACAAATCTCTACAATGCATTATAATTATATTTGCCGATTTGATCCTTATTGCGGGCTTTAACTGCTAAAATGGAAATCTTAATATAATTGGCTAGGTAATTGAACTCTATTGTGCACCTCACATAAAGTAAAAGCACTAAAAAGGTAAATAATAAAATGGATCAAGATTTTTTCAAAACAACTAGAATTTTAGATGGTGGTATGGGCCAAGAATTATTAGCTCGTGGAATGAAAGCAAATGGTACACTGTGGAGTGCTAACGCAGTATTAAAAGAAGAATATCATCAACTTTTATTAGACACTCATTTGGATTTTATTAAAGCTGGTGCTGAAGTTATTGTTACAGCAACCTTTACTACAAGGCGAATAAGATTACGTGATAATAAGATTGAAGATAAGTTTGAATATTTAAATAAGAAAGCTG
>JABMNQ010000145.1 GCA_013204495.1 Candidatus Pelagibacter sp. | reverse complement strand
ATTTTATAGTTATCTGCTTGCTCTGGGACTGTTTTTGGAACACCGTGTGCAGAAAATATTACTGGTCTACTTTTATCCTCAATCTCATCAAGCTCTTCAACAAAAATTGCCCCGATAGCTTTAAGGCTATCAACAACATATTTATTATGAACTATTTCATGACGAACATAAACAGGCGCACCATATTTAGCGATACTTTTTTTAACAATTTCTATCGCTCTTTCGACTCCAGCACAGAATCCACGGGGAGCAGATAATAGTATTTTAATCTCTTTATTTTTCATTTTTTTTCAAAAGGTATTCAAGCAATATATGTGGAAAGGTTAAAGACGCCAAACCAATAAATATAGTTTTAAATATTGCATCGTTAATCTGGTAGTAATTTGAAAGAAAATATAAGCTAAGAATATAGAAAATTGAAGTTAAACCTGTTAAAAGCAAAGCTTTTTGAATAAAAATTAGTAATCCATTTTTAAAATTAAGCTTATCCAATTCACTTATTAGTGAAATAGAATGTCTAAAAGAATGTAAAAAACAAAAGTAAATTGTAAATGCAATTAATGGTGAGAAAAAATGATTCAAAATTAAAATAGAAATAAAGTCAAAGAAGATCAGCATGTTAATAATTTTGAAGTCTTTCATGAAGAAATAAACGTGCACAAATAGAGAAATAAAAAAAATAAAAAAAATTATATAGTTATTTTCTACAAAACTTAGAAATAAATAAAAATTTTCGTTTTGTATTAATAGTAATTTAAAAATATTAATTGTTTCAGTAAAGTGAAACATTAAAGGGGCAATAATAATTAATGATCCCTTAGAAAAATAAAGAACAATGTTTGTATTAAACTTGTTAGATAGTAAAAATTCTGTATCTTCTTTGCCAAAATGATATGCTGCAACAATTAAGAAAGTTATTAAGGACAAAGTAGGAGTGAAAAACCAGATAACAATTATAGAAACAGCAATCATTAAATAAATTGAGTAAAAAACATAGATACTCTTAATTCGATATATGTCTAAAAGCTTCCGACCCTTTTGGTTGTCTAGTGCACCGTGAGAAATCCCAATAGAAAGTATAAGAAGTAAACAAATTATTGGTGATATATTTAAGTTTTGAAATTGGTCAAAAATAATAGAGGTGGCGCTGGTAAAAATAAAAAAAATTATAGAGTGAAGAAAATTAATTTTGTTAATGTGGTTATTTATCATTTTTAAAAAGTTCTTTTATAAAGAGCCATTTTGGCATTCTAAATATTATAGATAAATCTTGTAATAAATTACTTTTATTGGATAAAAACTTAATAACATTTTCAGGGGAATTATTAAACAGGCTAAAGAATATATGGGGCATTTTGTTAGGATGATTTTGAAGAACTCTTAGGAATATTTTATCTAAAAACTTATATTTTTTATTAATTTCATATTTTTTACATTCAGAAATGGTTTGAATATTTTTTCTTATATACTTGCTATGTTCTTGAATATTAAGGAAAGTATAGCCAGTACTCAATCTAGTCATTCCTCCAGCTGTGCCAATATTTATTGTGTTTTTCTCTTTGGAACTTGTGGGGTAAAATAAAGGGATTGCACCTTCCTCAGTGTAGTTAATTTTATAATCTTTAATATTAAGGTGATTTTTTATGTAATCTTGTAACTGATCATCGTAATCTTTTTGTAAGTCATTAGTCATCTTAGATAACCAAGTAGTTTCAACTAAAGCTTTATTTTTTGAATATGGAAGTGTGTAAAAAAAATGGATACTGTCACGTTGATCGCAATCAAAATCCATTAAATTAATGATTTCTTCATCAAATACACTTTTTTTAGTTTCAATCTCAACTCCTTTAAAGTGTTGCCAGAGCTTGTTTTGTTTAGAATGAAATATAGGGACACTGTTAAAAACAAAAGCATTGCTTAAACTTATTTCATCAGAACTTTTGTAAAAACTAATGTTTTTATTTCTATATAATTTATTGTTAATTTTTTCATAAAACAAACCACTATCTATAGTTTCATAGGGAAACTCATTACATCCTAAAAACTTTGTTTTGCCAGGTATGTTAACTGAAAAGTTTGTCCAATTTTTTTTTACACAATCTTTGAAGTTATGATCTAAAGTTTTCCAATAAGACCAAGTTTTATCTCTTTTATATTCTAATCTGGGCTCAACTATTGCCAAAGTTTTCTCTCTAAGTTTATTGTGAATTTCAAGTTCATATGCAAGAGATAACCCCGCACAACCACCGCCAATTATAATGTAATCAAATTCTTTCATTTAAATTTATTTCCTCACGAATTATAAGATGCTCTTCATTTCTAAGGTGATTTTTTTCTTTTATAAACAAATGTTTTATTAAGTCCAAAATAGATAGAAATGTTTCAAATAATTTATTTAAATTAGTCACATAGATTTTTCCACTTTTATTATAGTTAACAATATTGTCTTTTTGTAAAATCTTATCACCTATTTTTTTGTAAATTCTTCTAGCCACTAATATGGCAAATCTAAAATTAAAGGGTATTTCTTTTATTGAGGCAAAAGAGCTTTCATAAAACAGATCTGCCATATCCAAGGTATTCTTTATACTCTTAAAATCGTGCTTTATGTAAAATCTATTATTCTTTGAATCTTCGATAATGTCTCTTGATATATTTGTTAATTGCATTGCTATACCAAGGTCTATTGCAGCTTTCATTGAGTTTTCGCTTTTAACATTTAAGACTTTTGCCATCATCAAACCTACGGTGCCAGCAACTCTATAAGAATAGATTAATAAATCTTTTTTTGTATTAAGCTGAACTACTTCATGTAAATCAGATTCAATACCATCAAATAAATCTTCAACAATTTTTATTGAAATTTTATACTCTTCCATAAGAGCCCACATTTTCTTTATTATTAAGTTATTAAAATCTTTATTTAGGAAGTCATTTTTGAAGATAGATAATTTTTTTTTTTTAATATTTAATTCATTTTTATCATCGGCAATATTGTCTACTGTTCGACAAAAATCATATAATGAAGAACATTTTTTATAAGTATTTTTTGGTAAGAAAAAACCAGCCCAATTAAAAGACTTTGCATAAATAGCTAGATAGTTTTTTTCTGACATTATAAGATTTTATCTAAAACTTTTGCTGAAGATAACACCCCTGGAACACCAGCACCAGGGTGCGTTCCTGCACCAACAAAATATAATCCTTCAAAAATTTCTGATTTATTGTGAAATCTAAAATATGCCGATTGAGTAAATTTAGGCTGTATTGAAAAACCAGATCCAAATTTAGTGTTTAATTCTTTTTCAAAATAATCTGGTGTTAAGTAAAAATCCTCAACAATATTTTCTCTTAGATTGGGAAGAAGTGTTTCTTGCATTTTATCTATCACTAAATTTTTCATTTTGTCGCCTTCAAGTTTCCAATCAATTTTAGATTGATTGTTTGGAACTGGTACTAGTACATAAAAACAATCATTTCCTTCTGGTGCCATGGATTTATCTGTGGCCGAAGGCCTATGTAAATAATAGCTTATATCTTTATTTAATTTTTTTTTATCAAAAATATCACTTAGGTGTTCCTTGTATTTTTCACCAAATTTAATTGTGTGATGTTCAACATTCGGGTATGTTTTTTTTGTTCCAAAGTAATAAACAAATAAACCCATGGAGTACTGCATCCGTTTTTGCTTCCATTTAAATAAAGAATTTGTTTTATTTTGATCTAGAAGTTTTTCATATACAGCAGGAGGATCGGCATTGCATATTACATTGTTTGACAATATCTCTCTTTGATTATCTAATTTTATTCCACCAATTTTTCTATTATTTGAAATTATATTTATTACTTCGTGTCCTTTGATTAATTCAATCCCTTCTTCGATCATTAATTTTTCTAGGCCTTTTATTATGTTCCCGGTGCCACCCATTGAGTAATGAATGCCCCATTTTTTTTCCAGATAAAGAATTAAGCCATAAATTGATGTTGTTGTGAAGGGATTTCCACCAACAAGTAACGGATGCATACTTAACATACGTCTTAGTTTTTCATTTTTTATATATGATGAAACTAGTGAATAAACAGATTTATAACTCTTAAGTTTTAATAAAGATGGTAATTGCTTCATCATCACAAGAGGTTTATCAAAAGGAACATCTGCAAGCTCTGTAAACCCTTTATCAAATATTTTTTTTGTAAATTTTACTAGTTCTTTATACCCTTCGACATCATCCTTATTTATTTTTTCAATCTGTTCTAACATTTGCTCTTCATTACCCGAATAGTCAAATACCTTTCCATCTTCAAAAATAAACCTATACCAAGTATTTAAAGGAGTCAGCTTTATATAATCCTCAGCTTTTTTATTAAATAATTCAAATAGCTCTTCAATTAAATATGGTGCGGTGATTACTGTTGGTCCAGCATCAAAAGTAAAACCATTTTTTTTAAACACTCTAGCTCTTCCACCAAGGTCTGAGTGTTTTTCAACTAAAGTCACCTGATGTTTTTTTGCTCTTAATCTTAGAGCTGCAGCTATACCACCAAATCCAGAACCAATGACAATAGATTTCATTAAGTTAATTTATAGTTTTTTTAAATAATTGTAAGGTAATTATGAGCTGATTTTCTTTAATGCAACTTTTGTTTCTTCAAGATTTTTTTGAAAAAGACCATCAAGTTTAGATTTATCTACAGAGGTATTAATAATTTTTTTAACAGACTCTACTGCAATTTTAATTGATACATCTTTTATTTCTTTGAGTGCTGCTTCTTTCATTTGATAAATTTTATTTTCTACTAATCTTTTTTTTATTTCTGCTGATTTGTGAAACTTGTCATTCATTTCAATTATGAGATGGTTGCTGTCTTTTTTTGCTTGTTCTAAAATTTCATTACTTACAGTCTGAGCCGTATCTAATTTATTTTGAGCATTATCTAGTAAAATTTTTGCTTCTTGTCTTAGTTTTTCACTTTCATCAATTTCATTTTTGATATCTAAAATAAGTTTATTTAAAAGATCATTAATTTTTTGTGGTATTTTTAGATAAACTAATCCTCCAATAAAAATTATAAAGGATATAGCTACCCAAAAAGTTGCATCAATTACCATAATATTCATCCATTTTTTTTCTTGAAAGATCGTCTACTATTGCTGAGATACTGCTACTATTGGTTTCAGTTCCTATTAACTCCTGCAGTAAATCTGCACATGTTTCAATGGCTATCTTCTTAATTTTTTCAGGCGCATTGTCTCTAAAGTTTTTTATTTCAGATTCTGCTTTATCAACCTCTTCATCTAGTTCTTTATCCAAAGTTTCTTTTTTAACATTAATGTCTTTCAGCACTTTTTCTCTAGCTTGTTTAAAATAGTTTTTAGCTTCATTTTTACTGTTTTGGATTATCTTTTTGTATTCTTCTATATTTAGTTCGCTCTGTTCTCTTTTTTTCTCTGCTGCCTCAATATTCTCTACGATCTGTGATTTTCTTATCTCAAGGTTTGCACTAATTTTTGGAAGTATAAGTTTAGATAGAACAACATATAAAAGTCCAAAAGTTATAATTAACCAGAAAATTTGAGAAACCCAAAACTCAGGATTTAATTGAGGCATACCACCGCTTTCAGCTGCAAAAGCTTCCATAAAAAACAGGAAGCTTAAAAATATCGACTGAAAAAATATTTTTTTAATCATTAAATTTAAAATGCAAATAAAATAATTAACGCAACAACCAATCCAAATAGGCCAGTTGCTTCAGCTAAAGCAAAACCTAATAAAAGATTAGGAAATTGTTTTTGAGCTGCAGACGGGTTTCTCATCGCGCCAGAAAGGTAATTACCAAAAATAATTCCAATTCCAACACCGGCACCGGCTAGAGCTATTGCTGCTAGTCCTGCTCCGATCATTTTTGCTGCTTCTAATTCCATTATATCCTCCTTATGTTAGTTAATGGTGTAAATTTAATGCATCGTTTAAATAGATGCAGGTTAAGATTGCAAAAACATATGCCTGGAGAAAAGCAACTAGTATCTCCAAACCAGTTAGTGCAACCGAAAAACTTAGTGGAAGCCATCCACCAACTATTCCGAGGCTAATTACAAAGCCTCCGAAAACTTTCATCATAGTGTGACCTGCCATCATGTTAGCAAATAAACGAACAGAAAGACTAATAGGTCTACTTAAGTAAGAAATAACTTCTATAACAACAATTAATGGTAAAAGAATTACTGGAACTCCACTTGGAACAAATAATTTTAGATAACCTAATCCATGTTTCATAAAGCCAATAATTGTTACTCCAATAAATATAAACGAAGCCAATATAAATGTAACAATGATATGGCTCGTTACTGTGAATGTGTAAGGGATCATGCCAAACATATTACAAAATAATACAAACATAAATAATGAAAAGATAAATGGAAAGTATGGCTTAGCTTTTGATCCTGCTGTGTCGCTAATCATCTTTGAAACAAAGGTGTAGCTTAATTCCGCTAAAAGTTGGACCTTACTAGGTAATAAAGAATTTTTTTTTGATCCAAGATTAAAAATTAATAAAATAGCTAAAGAACTAATTACCATAAACAAACTCGCGTTTGTAAAAGATATATCTACCACTCCTAATTTAATTTCTGGTCCAATTCTATAAACTTCGAACTGGTGCATTGGATTTGTAGCCATAATTTTTTTTATCTATTTTTGCATATTTTTTGCAGTTCTGAATACGTTTATAATCCCAGCAACAACACCTACAAAAAAAAATATTAATATTAACCAGGGTTTAGTACCAAAGGTCTTGTCTAAAATAAACCCTATAATTGTCCCAACTGCCACAGCTGACACTAATTCTGTGCTTAATTTAAAGGCAGCTCCAATAGAGGAGGGTGGTTCTTTGTCTTTATATAGATCTCTCTTAGAAATTTTAGATTTTGCAATCTCTAAGCGAGTTTTAAACGGTTCTTTTGGCATTTATATGTTAGGCAACCATACTCTCAGCTTTTTGCAAATCAACAGCTACTAATTGACTAATTCCTTTTTCAGGCATTGTAACTCCATAAAGTCTATTCATTTTAGACATCGTTAAGGCATGATGAGTTACAATAATAAACTTAGTATCTGTAATTTTAGTTAGGTCTTCTAATAGTCCACAGAATCTCGTTACGTTTGCATCGTCCAATGGGGCATCAACCTCATCCAAAACACAAATTGGAGATGGGTTAGTTAAAAATACCGCAAAGATAAGTGATAGTGCAGTTAAAGCCTGCTCTCCTCCTGACAGTAAAGTTATTGATTGAAGTCTTTTACCTGGAGGACTTACCAACATTTCTAGACCTGCCTCAAGCGGGTCATCAGAATCAATTAATTCTAGCTTTGCACTTCCACCATTAAATAGTTTTGTGTAAACCTCATTAAATTTTCTATTAACTTTTTCAAAAGCCTCCAACAGTCTTTCCCTTCCTTTTTGATTTAATTCGTTGATACTTTCTTTTAATTTTATAATTGCAGATACAAGATCCTCTCTATCTTGCTCCATCTTTTTAATTTCAATTTCGTATTTACTAGTTTCTTCGTCAGCTCTTAGGTTAACTGATCCTAATTTCTCTCTTTCTCTTTTTTTCTCATCTAAGGCATCTTCTTGTAAAGTGGAATCTGGTAATTCTTCGACACCATTTAAGTTGGAGTTTTCAAGAATATCATTTTCATCAAGGTTAAGTTCCGATCTAACTCTTTCAAGCAAATCATCTTTTCGTTTTTTTAATCCTTCGATGGTTGCACCAGAGCTTGCTTTTCTTTCTCTTATTTGAATGGACCTTTCTTGAACTTCATTTAACTCAAGTCTTAAAGAATTAATTTTTTTATCTGTTTCTTCTATTATTTTTTCATTCTCAATTTTCTCGTTTGAAGAAATTCTTAAGCCTTCAGTAATTTGCCCTTTTTTTTCTGCTTGAACTTTAGGTTGTTGATCACGTTCATTTAATTGTGTTAATAATTTATTTTTTCTCTCCGTTAATTCAGCAACCATTTTTTGTGAGTTTGAAAATAAATTTTTCCAACTTTCAACCTCTGTTTCTATTGCTTTAATTCTTTCATTTCTTTTTATAGATTCTTTTTTTATTGATTGGTTTTTACTAAAACTATCAGCATACTTTTCTTGTAATAATTTTATGTTTTCATTTTTTTCATTTATATCAGTTAGCTTATTTTTACTTTCATCATTGGCTAGATTGCTTAAGAAATTATTTAATTCAATTTTAGTTCGATCTAGTAATGTAAGTGCTTGATTTGCTTCATTGCTATTTATCAATTCTTTAATTTTTTCAATTGTATTGATAACTTCTTTAATAGGGTCAATGCTTATGTTTATGTTTCCATTTGCAAATATTTCAATAATTACATCTACAGCTTTTTGTTCTTCTTTTAGCTGGTTTTTTGCTTTTTCAAGGTCTTCGTTAGATAGTTTTTCAGTTTCAAAATATTTTGAGTCAATTTCTATTAATTCAGCTTTCTCTTCTTTTAGCCTTTTTTCGTTTGAATTAGCATCAATTACAATCCCTTTTTCTCTATCAATATCTTCTTCAATTGTTTTTATAGATTTTTTAATATTTTCTATTTCATCTTGTGTTCTAACATTCTCTTCGTCTAAACTTTGTAGTTCTAAATTTAATCTTTGAATTTTTGATAGATTTTCAATATTTTTTTCCCTTAATGGAGATACTTTATCTGTTTCAGTTTTAATTGAGCTTTCAAACTGTTCAATTTGTTGATTAAAATTACTTACCTCTCCCTGGGCCTCACTATTTATTTCATTTTCTATTCTAATCTCATTATCAATATCCAATAATTTTAAATAATATAAACCTGCTTCAATTTTTTTTATTTCTTCAGAGATTAGCTTGTATTTTGTAGCCTCCTCCGCTTGTTTCTGAAGATTGGCTAATTGCTTTTCTTGTTGCCTTCTCAATTCATCAGCTCTCTTTAAATTAGTTTCTGCGGCATTCAATCTAAGTTCAGCCTCATGTCTTCTTACATGTAAACCAGAAATATTTGCTGCTTCTTCTAAAATAGCTCTTCTGTCTGTAGGTTTGGCTGTTACCAGGGCTCCAATACGACCTTGACTTATCATTGATGGCGAGTGAGCCCCTGTAGATAAATCCGCAAAAAACATTTGAGCATCTCTTGCTCTAACTTCTTTGTCGTTTATATAAAACTTTGAACCTTTATCTTTTTCAATTTTTCTTCTAACCTCTATGTGATCCAAATCTTTATATTGCATAGGCCCTTCATGACTTACGTTATCTATGCTAATCGAAACTTCTGCTATATTTTTTGATGCTTTATTAGATGTGCCACTAAAGATAACATCTTCCATTCCAGAACCCCTCATACTTTTTGCAGAGGTTTCACCCATAACCCATCTTAAGGATTCTACAATATTAGATTTTCCACAACCGTTGGGGCCAACTATTCCAGTTAAACCATCTTCAATTAAGAAGTTTGTCTTTTCAGCAAATGATTTAAATCCATTTAATTGGATTTTTTTAAACTCCATGGACTAACTTATATCAGTTTTTCCAGATATTTTTTTAAATTCTTATAATTTAGGGCTTTATCAAACTTTTTATCATTAATTATTATCGTAGGAGTAGCATTAACCTCGAATTTTTTTACACCCTCGATTCGGTCGTTTAAAACATAATCTTCGATGGCTTTATCGCTCAAACACTTTTCAAAATCTATACTTATATCCTCATCTTTTAGAAACCTTTTTAAATATTCGGTTGCTTCTTCTGATGTTTTTCCTCTGGCCCATTTTTTTTGACCTGAGTATAAAATGTGCATTATATCTGAGTTTCCATCATTGTTGCATTGTCCAATTTTTGATGCGTTAAATGCTGCAATATCTAGAGGAAAATGTCTAAATTCAATTTTTACCAATCCTGTATCAATAAAGTCTTTCTTAAGTTCTGGATATACATCTTTATGGAAGTTTGCACAGTGGCCACATGTTAATGACTCGTAGGCAATTATTGTTATTTTAGCAGTCTCTTCTCCCTCAGAAATTCTTTTAATTTTTTGAGCATCTTCAGCAATCAAGGTGTTGGCAAAACCAACAAATATAATAAAAAATATTAAGGTAATTTTTTTCATCTTTGTTTAAACAGTTTAGTTAATTCTAGTAGTGATTTTTTAATTTTATCGTTTTTAATATCATCTAACCTATCTGTATATTTATTATTTGTCACATGATTTTCGTTATCATTAATTTTTTTAAACTTAGTTTGATCGTCATCAAAACTTATAAATTTTAATTTTTCAACAGCAGCATAGCCAAAAAAACTATTCATTTTATCCATTATTTCCTTTTTAGAATATTCTAAATCAATTTCATGTCCTCTTTTAACCATAATTAAGAGCGTACTAACTCCAAACGTATTAGAATTTTTAAAGGATTTTGGATAGCATATTTGAAAAAGCTTATCGCCAGCTATATATTTCCAATTATTGAGAGTTTCAGAAAAAATATGACCCCTTTTTTTTATTATTTTTTTAATGTTTTTTGGCAAAGTGTCTTTAAAAGACCTTAAGCCTTGTATAGTTTTAAACCTCTGCTTAGTATTATTTTTAAATTGCATATGACCAAATCCATACTAACAAAAAAAATTCTTTATTGGTACGATAAAAATAAAAGATCATTACCATGGCGAAAAAAATTCTCACAAGTTAAGCGAGAGTATTACACGCTGGTAAGCGAATTTATGTTGCAGCAAACACAGGTTGCAACTGTAATTCCATATTTTAATAATTTTATAAAGGATATCCCTGATATTCGATCGTTATCAAAAATCAAAGAGCATAAACTTATAAAGTATTGGGAGGGTCTAGGTTATTATTCAAGAGTTAGAAATCTTAAAAAGACAGCTCAAATTTTAGAAAAAAATTTTAAAGGAAGATTACCAAGCACAATTGAAGAATTAAAGTTACTACCTGGAATAGGCAATTATACTGCTAATGCAATAATGGCTATTGGCTTTAATAAGCCATTTATTCCCTTAGATGGAAATATTGAAAGAGTGATTAAAAGATTATTAAATTTAAAATTATCTAAAGAAATTACAAAAGAGAATCTTATTAAAAATAAAAAAATATTAGGTACCTCAATTAGAGCAAGTGATTATGCGCAAGCTCTAATGGAGCTTGGTGCCATGATTTGTCGTCCTAAAAACCCTCTATGTCATCAATGTCCTTTAATTAAAAATTGTAAATCTTTTAAGAAAAAAGATTTTGAAATAATAAAAGAAAGAAAAAAGAAGATAGATAGATTTTATTTGTTAGAGGTCTACAGAAAAAATGATCAATTTTTATTAATAAAAAATACTAAATTTAATTTTTTAAAAAATTTAAAAATATTTCCTATGAAACAAATATCTAAACCTGATAATTTAGAAAAAGCTTTAAACTTTAAAATTTCTAATATGAATATGAATATAATGATCAGGTTTTCCAAGATAAAAGGGGCAATTCCAAACTCTTCTTGGATTGATAGCTCTAAGCTTGATAGTTATACTTTACCAACATTTACTAAGAAGATTTTTAGTTATTTAGGTAAAAAATAAATGAAAAAAATAGCAATAATAGGTGCTGGAATATCGGGATTATGCATTGGAAATTTTTTAAGACAAAACCCAGGTTATGAAATTACAGTTTACGAAAAAAATAACTCAGTTAATCTAGAGAAGGGTTATGGTATTCAACTTTCTGTTAATAGTATTAAGCTATTAAATAAAATAGGTTTTCAAAATATTAACTTAGAGAATAAATTTCATCCTAATAAAGTAAATTTCTACTCTTTAAAAAATAATAAGAAGATATGCGATTTAGATATATCAGCTTTTAATATTAATGAAGCCAAGTACACAACACTTCAAAGGTTTACATTAATTAATTTTTTAAAAGATCAACTACCTGATAGTTTAATAAACTATAATAAGAAAGTTACACAGATTAACTATGAGGCTGAAAATATTGAGGTAATCTTTGAAAATAATGCATCAATTAAGTGTGATTATCTCATTATATCTGATGGTAGTTTTTCTAAAACAAAATCGTTAATCGCTAAAAGGGATATTAAACCAAAGTATTTTAACTCCGTTGCCTTAAGGGCAACAATAAATAAGAACGACCTTCAGGGAATTGATTTAAATAATATATCCTTATCTTTAGGTTCTAACTTGCACACCGTTTCATATCCGGTTGATAATAAAGGTGAGGTTAATTTTGTCAGTATTTTAAGAAAAAAGCTTAGTTCTAAAGAGTTTTCAGATCACTCTTTGTTTGAAAGTAAAGATTTTATTTTTTCTATTTTATCTGAAATATCAAAACAAGTAGACCCAGATATTATTAAAAACTTAAAGAATATTAGATGCTTTCCAATATTTGTTAGTTCCGAAATATATCAACCAACAAACAAGAATACATTTCTTATTGGAGATGCTTTCTTTGCTTTACCACCAACTTTCGCACAAGGTGCGTCTCAATCAATAGAGGCCGCTTATGAGTTATATAAGAATTTAGAAAAAGGGAATATCCCATTCAATTTTGGAAGAATTAAAAGGACAAAAATGATTGATAAT
>JABMNQ010000144.1 GCA_013204495.1 Candidatus Pelagibacter sp. | reverse complement strand
GCCTTAGGAGGTGAAATAATTATTGACCTTTGACCTTTTCCAATTGGGCTCACAAGATCAATTAGTCTTGCTGTTAAATCTGGTTTTTTTTCAATTTTAGTTGTTTCAATTTCCATGATCATTTGCTTGTCTGGATAAAGAGGAGTTAAATTATCAAATGCAATTTTGTGACGAGCTTTTTCTGGCTCTTCAAAATTTATTTTACTTACTTGCAATAATGCAAAATATCTTTCACCTTCTTTTGGTGCTCTTACGGGTCCCTCGACTGTATCTCCTGTTCTTAAACCAAATTTTCTAATTTGACTTGGACTAACATAGATATCATCTGGACCAGCCAAGTAATTTGATTCCATGGCTCTTAGGAAACCAAAGCCATCTTGTAATAATTGTAAAACTCCAGCACCAGTTATTTCTTCTTTTTCAGCAACTTTTTTTAATATCGCAAATAATATTTCTTGTTTTCTAAGCGTGCTCGCATTCTCGATACCAAGCTCTTCTGCTTGTGCAATTAATTGTTCTGACGATTTTATTTTAAGTTCTTGAATATTCATGTTGTGGGATTGTGTTTAAGATTTGTAAGATAGATTAAATATATATACTCTTTGAACTAATTCAAGTCTAGATAGGTTTAAAAATTACAATAAAAACAATCAAAATTAGCAATATTGTGGGAACTTCATTGATTATTCTAAAAAATCTTGATGATTTTGTGTTTTGATCCAAATTAAAATCACCAAGAAGTTTGGATAAATAAAAATGATATAGGGTTAATAAAACAACAAATAATAATTTTAGCTTAATCCAGAGTGTAAAAAAAATATCAAACCCTATAATAGAAATTAAAATCAATCCAAAGACCCAACTCAAAATCATAGCTGGGGTCATGATGTAAAAAAATAGTTTTCTTTCCATTGTTTTAAATATTGAAGAGGAAGTTTCATATTTAAAGTTTTCAACATGATAGACAAAAATTCTTGGTAAATATAAAAGTCCTGCCATCCAAGAAATTACAGCTATCAAATGTAAGCTTTTAAATAATAAATAACTATTCATAGTTTAAACATGGGCATTTTTTAAAGTTAGAGGGACATTGAATTTTCGGTGGATAAAGACCTTCATTAATTTTATATTCATCTTTTTTTATTATTAACTCTGACATCGCTTTAATAAAATTTTCATTTGTTCCAAGTGCAGGGACTCTGGTGTAATTTTTACATCCATTAGCATCTGCAAGTTCTTTGTATTCTATGTCTAATTCAACTAACGTTTCAGAATGTTCAGAAACAAATGCTATTGGAACTAAGACAATATGTTTTCCAATTTTAGAGTTTTCAATAATTATATTATCTGTGGAAGGCCCAATCCATTTAAGAGGACCAACTCTACTTTGATAGCTTAATATCCAATCAAGGTTTACAATATTTAAATTCTCAACTATCTTTTTAACGGATTGTTCTACTTGCCATTGGTATGGGTCGCCTTTTTTAATATTTTTTTCTGGTAAGCCATGAGCAGAAAATATTAGTTTAAAATTTTTAAGGTCTTTAATTTTTTTTAGTATTTCTTTGGTGTGTGCATTAATAAAATTTTGGTCTGTGGGGTAACAACAAATTGTACTTGTTTTAACTTTATAATTATTTTTTTTACAAACATCTTTCCATTCTTTAATTGAAGATCCTGAGGTTGCAGCAGAATATTGTGGATAGAGAGGCATTAAAATAATTTCTTCAGGATTAAAAAGTTGGACATCTTTGATCACATCTTTTGCTCTTGGGTTCCAACATCTCATTACAATAAAACATTTGTACTCATCCTTTGTTTGGTCTTTGTTTATTTTTCTTTCAAGGGCATCTGATTGTTCCCTTGTTAATTTTAATATAGGTGACGAACCACCAAGCTCTTCATAAATTTTTTTTGCAACAGGGGCTCTTCTATTGGATATCAGTTTAGCCAGAGGGTATCTTATTATGGTTGGTAAGTTTAAAATTGCAGGGTCATTAAATAAATTAAATAAAAAAGGTTCGACGTTTTCTATTTTATCAGGACCACCAAGATTAAATAGGATAATTGCTTTTTTCATTTAATAGTCTTTTACCATCTTCACCAAATAATCAACCATATCAGGATTGGTTTCCGGTAAAACACCGTGGCCTAAATTAAAAATATATGGGTGATCTTTAAAGACATCTAAATATTTTAAGGTTTGTTTTTTTAAATTATTAATGTCTGTTAATAAAACCTTTGGATCAAGTCCTCCTTGGACTGGTATTTTTATTTCCCTACATATTGAAATTGGATCCACTTCATAATCAATATTTACCGCATCGGGCTCCACAATATCACAATAGTTTTTGTAGTTTTTTATTCCTCTTGGAAAACAAATTACAGGAATATTTAAGGATTTAACATACTCCACTAAATTTTGGGTTGGAGTATAAATATAGTTTGGTAAATCTTTTTCATCTAACAATCCGGCCCAGCTATCAAAAATCTGAATTACAGTTGCTCCATTTTTAATCTGTTGGTTAATATGTATTTTTAAAAATTTTTCTAGTATTGGTAAGATTTTTTCTATTAAAAATTTATCCTTAAAAAAATCTTTTATTAGTTCTTTTTTAGGTGAGTGTTTATTGATCATATAAACCAATAATGTCCATGGCGCTCCAACAAACCCAATTAAATTTTTATTTTTGATTAAGTTATTTTCGCTTACTTTTTTAATTGATTTATAGATTGGGTATAGTTTTTCTATAAACCCAACTTCGTCCACTTTAGATATTTCGTCTAAACTTAAAGGTCCTAGTTGTGGACCAAAGTCTTTCTTAAATTCTACTTTTTGATTTAATCCGTAAGGCAGCATTAAAATATCTGAAAAGATTATTGCCGCATCTAGCTCAAATCTTTTTAAAGGTTGTAATGTAATTTCGGACGATAAATTTTCATTTAAACATAAGTTTATAAAATCTGGATTTATTTTTCTAATTTCTCTAAACTCTGGCAAATACCTGCCTGCTTGTCTCATTAACCATATAGGTGTATTTTTGGTTTTTTTATTTAATATTGTTTCTTGGATAGGTGTCATAATAATAAGTAAATATTTAATTATAGTATTAGTTATATAGTATGTGAATAATGGTAATTAATTGTTTTACATATTTTATACACCTTTTATTAACAATTAATAATTTTAAGATTTCCTTTACAATCTTAAAATTATCGTCTTTTTTAATTTTATTAGATAAAATGTATATAAACAATTCACATGTTTAATAATGTTTATAAAAACGTGGTTTTACAAGGAAAAATAATAAACCTCATTATTTAAAAAAATGATAAAAATAATACTTAATTATCAACATTTTATTCATGAGTAATACATATCAAATTTATTTAATTTCAGACTCTACGGGGGAAACTTTGGACAGGGTGTTTTTAGCAATTAAAGCACAATTTAAAAATATAGAATATGATGTTAAGTCTTATTTTTTCACAAGAACCGAAAATCAAGTTATTAAAATAATGGAAGAGGCCAAAAAGAAAAATAATGCTATTATTTTATACACAATTGTTGACAGCGCTCTTGCTAAATTTTTAGCAAACGAAGGGGATAAAAAAAAAATTCCGTGTTTTAGTGTTTTGGGAAATTTAATATTAAACTTTTCTAAACTCT
>JABMNQ010000143.1 GCA_013204495.1 Candidatus Pelagibacter sp. | reverse complement strand
TTCGCTAAGTGAACTGAGAAAATAAAGTATTCAGCATTAACATAGCTGTCGTGACAATATGTCATTTTATTATATCAAAAAGTAGATCTATAAAGTGAGTACAAAATTCAAAAATTAACATTATCTTCTCTCTCTATTAGGTAGTTAATATTAACTTCCCTCTTTCGAGGGAAGTTTCTTATTGTCAACATCCTCACTCGATACTATAAATTTTACATGAACTTCAAGTTTGTATACAAAATATGTACTAAATCCGAGTGGCTTGAGATTAAGAATAAGGGCAAATTAATAGGTTCTAAAAAAGATCTAGAAGATGGTTATATTCATTTTTCAGGGAGCGACCAGGTTGCAGCAACTCTTAAAAAATTTTATCATAATCAAAAAGATTTAATCTTGTTAAAAGTTGATATTTTAAAACTTGATCATTTAGTTTGGGAGCAAACTTCAGATGGAGCCATGTTTCCTCATTTGTATTCTCCATTGGATATTTCCAATATTGTTGATGAACAGGATATTATTTTATCTGGTGATGGTACTCACGTCTTGCCATCTATTTTTTAACTTATCTTTTAAGGGGTTCACCCTTTCAGAAAGCTCCAAAAGAGTTCCCCTGTAAGTTAGCGGTATACGCCAAAATCCATAATAATGGATTTTATATTTTTTCGATCTTAATTAGTCTTTGATTATTTAATCACACCAGTTATGTGTCAGGTGGTGATAAATTCATAATCATCCTCCTTTGTTGGTATTTATACAATAACATTTCTAAATATTTCATACAAAACATTTATTTAACCTTTTGTTAAATAAATTTATTGAATACAACTTTAGAAAATATTAAAATGTCGATAATTTTAGAAACACTTCTAGTATATTTTCTGTAAGAATTTACAGTTCAATTAATTTTTAAGAAAATATAATTAATTACTTCCTAATAAGTTAACCATCAACACACCAACGATAATAAAACACAAACCTATTACTGAATAAAGGTTTGGAACTTGATTGTATTTAATTATACCAACAATTACTGTTGCAATGATTGCAAGACCAGCAAATGAAGCATAAGTAATTCCTATAGGTATATTTTTCATAACCATTGATAAAGCATACATGCATAAAACAATGGTAATTCCTGTAATGATGCTTGGAAAGAGAAGGGTAAAACCCTCAGCACTTTTTGCAAAACTATTTGAAGTAACACCTAGAACAACTGCTAGAGCTAAAAATAAGTAAGAAGTTGTCATATTCATTAATTAGTCTTTCCCATGGTATTTAACAATATAACACCAACTATTATTAAAGATATTCCAAGAATAGCATACAGATTTGGTGTTTGATTATATTTTACAACACCAAAAATTGTTACAGCTGTAATAGTAAGTCCACCATAAGTAGCGTAGGTAAAACCAACAGGTATAATAGTCATTGCTTTAGATAAACAAAAGATACATGCAACAATTGTAATAATGCAAAAGATAGTAGGGTAAATATTTGTAAAGCCTTCTGTAGCTTTTAAAAAACCGTTGGATGAAATTCCAAGAATTATAGCAAGTACTAGAAATATATAGCCACTAGCAAGATTCATTTAATTATCTTAAATGAAATCTAGCTAGAGATATATAATTATTTAGGTATTTTTGTAGCCCCAGTTTCAAGAGAAATCATTTTTCCATCTTGATATTTGAAAACTGCCATTACTGCCTCAGTATTTTTATCATCGAATGTTACAAATGCATGCTCAATTCCGATTTCATCATTTTCAAAAAGAACTCTAATCTTGTCTCTTTTGATGTCTCCGCTCATTGCCCATTTAATTACATCTGCCTTACCTAAAACTTTACCTGAAGCATGCATTGTGAATTTATAATCATCATGCAAAAGTTCATTCATAGCAGCTTCGTCTTTTGCTTCCATAGCTGTGTTATATTTCGCTAGTATCGACATATTTTATCCTTTGTTTGTTTGTTTTTTAATTTTAACTATATGTGGGTGGACAGCTCATATAAATTGACAAAAAGGTCATGTGATATATTTAAATCCAATTGGGGTAGGGTAACCCTTTTTCCTCAAGAAATTTTTTATTAAACATTTTAGTTGCGTATTTATCGCTCTTATCACAAAGGATTGTAACAATAGTTTTTCCGGGACCAAGTTCTTTACCCATTCTAATAGCCCCTGCAATATTAATTCCACAGCTAGTACCAAGACTTAATCCCTCATGTTCTATTAAATCATAAAGTATAGGCAACGCTTCATGATCATCAATTGAATAAGCGTCATCAATTTTAGCATTCTCAAAGTTCTTAGTAATTCGACTTGAGCCAATTCCTTCAGTAATTGACCCACCTTCAGATTTTAATTCACCATTCTTTATATAATTATAAAGAGCTGAACCCTTTGGATCTGATAGATAAATCTTAATATCTTTATTCTTTTCTTTAAGAGCATTACTTACTCCTGCAATTGTTCCCCCTGTTCCTGAAGAGCATATAAAGCCATCAACTTTTCCTTCAGTCTGCTCCCAAATTTCTTGTCCTGTTCCTTCATAATGACCCTTAGCATTTGCAACGTTGTCAAACTGATTAGCCCACACAACTCCATTATTGTTTGATGGTCTTAATTCATCTGCAAGTTTTGCTGCAACTTTAACAAAGTTTTTGTCATCTTTATAAGGTTTAGCTGGAACTAATCTTAAATCAGCACCAATATTTCTAAGTAAATCTTTTTTCTCTTGAGTTTGATTGTCATTCATTACAATAATAGTTTTGTAACCAAGTGAATTTCCAAGAAGACATAAGCCAATACCGGTATTACCAGCTGTACCTTCAACTATGATTCCTCCTTTAGAGATTAAATTCTTTTCTTCAGCATCTCTAATTAATGTAAGTGCTGCACGATCTTTAACAGAACCACCTGGATTCATAAATTCAGCTTTACCATAAATATTACATCCAGTAATTTCTGATGCAGCCCTAAGCTTGATTAAAGGAGTGTTGCCAATTCCAGAAATAAAGCTGTCTTGAATATTTTTCATTAGCTTGAAGTATCTTTATTTGAATCATCTACCGCATAAGGTTTAAATTCTTCAGTAGCGGTTCCAACATTTTTAGCAGGTATTCCAACCATCACTGCATTTTCAGGAACATCTTTTGTCACTACTGCGTTTGAGCCAATTTTTGCATTCGCTCCAATTATCACGGGTCCTAAAATTTGAGCACCAGAACCAACGACAACACAATCATTTAATGTTGGATGTCTCTTAACTTGTCTTTGATTGTGTGAATTAATACTTGGTGAAATCCCACCTAATGTTGCCATGTGATAAATGGTTACATTATTTCCAATTTCAGATGTCTCACCAATTACAACACCCATACCATGATCAATAAATAAATTTTTGCCAATTTTTGCACCTGGGTGAATTTCTATTCCAGTTAAAAATCTAGAGAGTTGAGAAATTATTCTTGCAATTAAATGAAACTTAGCAAGATGAAAAAAATTAGCAATTCTGTGAAAAAAAACTGCTTTGACACCAGGGTAAGTTAAAATTAAACTTAGTTTAGATTTTGCCGCAGGGTCTCTGTCAATTATAGATTGTAAAAAGTCGCTCATTTTTTATTGCTAGTGTTGATTATAGATTTATATTGCTTTATATAAGCTTTAAACACGCAATTTAAAGAGGAAAATTTATGTACAAAAACACCAACTGTTTTCATTTAGCAATACCTTGTGGCGATTTAGAAAAAGCCAAACATTTTTATAGCGAGATATTGGGATGTAGATTGGATAATTCAGCCCAAGAATGGGCAGACGTAGATTTTTGGGGAAATGAACTAACACTTCACGCAAGTGAGCATAAGCTTGACAGTGAAAGACATGATGTAGATATGGGTAACGTTTCTGTTCCTCATTTTGGTGTACATTTATCTAGAAAAAATTTTGATGCTCTTAAAAGTAGATTAAGAGAAAAAAATACTAAATATTATGATGAGCCTTATTTAAGGTTTAAAGACACAAAATATGAGCAAGAAACATTCTTTGTTAAAGATCCTAATGAAAACATATTAGAGATCAAAACATTAACTGCAAACCCCGAATAATAAGTAAAATAATATGAAAATTTTATTAATATTTTTTTTATCATTGATCATTAATACATCCTTGGTTTCAGCAGATAATAAACCAGGAAGATTTTTTGAAGACCAGCCAGATGTAACAGACGAACATCAAATTCACTTTATTTATTTATTACCATCTGATGGTAAAGACAGAGAGTTAGATATAAATGGTAATATGGAAACTATTTTAGAAAAAGTAAATAATACAATGTTTGAAGCTACAAAAGCAAACAAGGGTTCAGGTGGAATAGGTAAAAAATACAGATATGATTATAGAAAAGATGGAAAATTAGATATTACATTTATTAGAACTAGTAAAAACTGGAAAGAGTTAAAAGATAAAAGTGTTAATACCCAAATGGGTCATTACTTTCATCAAGTGGGGGGATTCAATAATAAGAAAAAAACGTATTTTTTTTGGACCGATGTTGATAAAGGAGAGCACGGTGGAGATGCTGGTGTTGGGATAGGTGGAATATTTGTTAAAAGCAATAATAGATCTGGAGATGTAATGAAACATGAAAAAGATTTTTTACATATTAACCTTCATGAGCTTTTGCACACTCAATTAATGGGTATTAGATGCATGGATGGCATGAAAAAAATCCATTATACAAATCAACAAGATGATAAAAGTGGTCATCAGTTAAGTTATGGAACAAAACTTAATAGAAATTTGTACACTCATAATATTGAAGGTTGTCCTCAGCTTATAGATAGCGTTTACTTAACACCAACTTCAAAAGATCCTTACAATCCTTATGAAATAATGTGTGAAAGAAATCTTGGAAAATACACTCACCCTAAGTTGGTTAAGATAATGCAGGAAGCTGAGAAAAAAAACAAATGGTATCAAAATAGAATTGGGCCAACTTGTAACTGGAGAGACTGGACAGGAGAATTTGCAAAATCAGGAGAAAAGTTTGGTTTCTTCGGAGAGATGAAATAAATCTTGCTTTAGTACACTTAAGATATTAACTTTAAATTTTAAATGACAATCAATTATAAAAAAATTTCTCAAAATTTAAAATTTGAAGGTAGAGCTTTTATTGATGGTAAATATGTTGAGGCCATTGATGGAGAAAAGTTTGACAATATAAACCCTGCAACGGCTGAAGTTCTTTGTACCGTTTCAAAATGCAATCATAAAGATGTTGATCTAGCAGTTAAAGCTTCAAGAAAAGCAT
>JABMNQ010000142.1 GCA_013204495.1 Candidatus Pelagibacter sp. | reverse complement strand
TTTTTAAAAAATTGTTTATTGTTTGATAAAATTAAAATATATTAAATCTATAAAAATAAATCTATAATTTGTTTATGACAATATATGCCCTATCTACTGGTCCTGGTATTTCGGGAATAGCTATTGTTAGAGTTTCTGGCGAAGACACTAAAAAAGTAATAAAATTATTAACTAATGCAGCACTTCCAGAGCCAAGAGTTGCTACATTAAGAAAAATCAATAAAATCAATACTTCCAATCTTATTGATGAGGGTATAATATTGTGGTTTCCTGGCCCTGAGAGCTACACAGGTGAAGATATGGTCGAGTTTCATATACATGGCAGCAAAGCTGTAATTGATGCCCTACATGCCTCTATTTCAAAAGTTGAAAATTGTCGTTTAGCCGAGCCAGGTGAATTTACAAAACTTGCATTTCAAAATGGAAAAATAAATTTACTCAAGGCGGAAAGTATTGCAGATTTAATTTCTGCAGAAACTGAAATTCAAAGACAACAAGCAATAAAAATTATGAATGGGAAATCTGCAGATAAATTTAATAGTTTAAGAGAAAAACTTTTAAAAATTTTATCACACGTTGAAGCAAAAATAGATTTTCCAGACGAAGATCTGCCTGAAGATATTTTAAAAAATATTAAAAAAATTTCTAATGAAGTAATTTTAAATATTAAAAAGATTTTAGATGATCAGAAAGTTGGAGAAAGAATTAGAGAAGGTTTTAAAATTGCAATCATAGGACCAACTAATGCTGGAAAGTCTAGCTTGTTAAATCATCTTTCAAATCGAGATGTTGCAATTGTATCAGAGATAGCTGGAACTACTAGGGATGTAATAGAAACGCATTTAAATATTGATGGTTACCCAGTTATTGTTTCTGACACAGCTGGAATTAGAGAGTCGAAAGACGAAATTGAAAAAAAAGGAATAAAACTAGCAATGGATAAAGCCGAAGATGCTGACTTAAAACTTATCGTTATAGATGCTAAAAATCCTGATTTTAAAGGGGTTTTGAAAGAATTAATGGATGAAAATGCAATTCTCGTAATCAATAAATCTGATCTTTTAAAAAAAGATTTAAATTCTGAAATAAAAAATTATGAACATGTTTTAATTTCAGTAAAAAATAATCTCAACTTAGAAGATTTAATTTTCAAAATAAAAAATAAATTAAAAAATAAATTTATCACAAGCGAAGATATTTTGATTACTCGTGAAAGACACAGACAACATCTCGAGCAAAGCTTAAATCACTTAAAAAACTTTGAAGAGAAAAATAAAGCTGAAGATTTTGATAAAGCAGCAGAAGATCTTCGTTTAGCAACACGTCATTTAGGAATGATAGTTGGAAAAGTAGATGTTGAAGAGGTATTAGGTAGCATTTTCAACGATTTTTGCATCGGCAAATAATCATCATTTTAAAGGGTTTTTTTAACTTATTTCAGCATTATCGCTGGTATACATAGCTAATTTATTAATTTTACCGACAAAAACATAGCCTTAATTGCCAGAACTAATATTTATTAAAAAAATACTGTCTGCTTGTAAATATTAATATCAGATATAAATTTAAGTTATGAAAAAAGATTTATCGTTTGAGGTAGTTGTTATTGGAGGAGGACATGCGGGCTGTGAAGCTGCTGCAGCCTCAGCGCGCCTTGGAGTTAACACTGCACTGTTCACTCATAAAATTGAGACGATAGGTGAGATGTCTTGTAACCCAGCCATAGGTGGTCTTGGCAAAGGTCATCTTGTTAGAGAGATAGATGCATTGGATGGTGTGATGGGAGAGGTTGCTGATAAATCGGGTATACAATTTAGATTATTAAACAGAAGTAGAGGGCCTGCAGTTCAAGGGCCAAGAACACAATCAGATAGATCATTATATCGTATATATATGCAAGAAAAGTTATTAAATTACTGTAATTTAAGCATTTTTGCAGACACAGTAATAAAGTTTATTTTTGATAAAAATACTATAAGTGGTTTTGAAACAAAGTCAGGAAAAAGAATTTTATGTGGCAAGCTAATCTTAACAACGGGCACATTTTTGAATGGTTTGATTCATATTGGTGATGAGAGAACACCAGCAGGAAGGTTTGATGAGAATCCTTCAACAGGGTTAAGTGAACAACTCGAAAAATATGATTTCAAAATAGGAAGACTTAAGACGGGAACACCACCCAGGTTAGATGCCAGAACAATTAAGTATGATAATTTAGAAGAACAGTTTGCAGATGATGATCCTTACTTTTTTTCTTTTCTTACTAAAAAAAATTTAAACAAACAAGTTTCATGCCGGATGACTTATACGAATGAAAAAGTTCATAAGATAATTCAAAAAAATATAAAAAGAAGTGCAATGTATTCAGGAAGCATAAAGGGGGTTGGGCCAAGATATTGTCCCTCAATAGAAGATAAGATAGTAAAGTTTGCCGATAAGGACCGTCATCAGATATATTTAGAACCAGAGGGGTTAAATGACCATACAATATACCCAAATGGAATATCCACCTCACTACCTAAAGATGTACAGCAAGAAATATGTAATAATATCATTGGTTTAGAAAATGTTAAAATAATTAGGCCTGGTTATGCAATAGAATATGATTATATAGACCCCAGAGAACTATTTTTAACTCTTGAGTCTAAAAAAATTCAAAACTTATATCTCGCTGGGCAAATAAATGGAACGACCGGCTACGAAGAAGCAGCAGCTCAAGGACTGATAGCTGGAATTAATGCTGCTTTATCCTTTAAAAAAGAGGAACCATTTATTTTAGATAGATCAGATGCTTACATTGGAGTTATGATAGATGATTTAGTAACCAAGGGTGTTTCTGAACCTTATAGAATGTTTACCTCAAGAGCAGAATACAGATTAAGTTTAAGAGCAGATAATGCCGACCAAAGATTAACAAATAAAGGTATTAATATTGGATTAATATCCAAAGTAAGAGAGGAGATTTTTTTAGATAAACAATATAAATTAGAAATAGTATCAAAAATAATGTCTGAATTATCAATATCTCCTACAAAAATTAAAAACTTTGATATAAAAATTGCAAAAGATGGCATTTTAAGAAAATCTAATGAAATATTAACCCAAAAAGGAGTTAATATGGAAAAAATAAGAGAAATTTGGCCAGAAATACCTTTTTTTGATAAAAAAATTGACGAGCAAATAGAAATAAATGCTCACTATAGAGGCTATCTTAAAAAACAAAAAGCAGATATATTGGCTTTTAAAAGAGATGAAAATTTAATTATACCTGATAAAGTTAATTATGACAATCTTTCAGGTCTTTCAAACGAGGTAAAAGCTAAGTTTAAGCAAATAAAACCAAAAACCATGGGACAAGCACTGCGTATAGATGGAATAACTCCTGCTGCTGTGTATATTTTGTTGTCACATGTAAAAAGAAAGTCTATTAAGCTTACAGCTTAATGGAAGAAATTTTAAATAAATATCAACTACTAAAAGATCAAAATGTTTCACGTGAAACATTTAGAGATTTTGAGAGCTTCATTGTTATGCTTCAGAAAGAAAATGAAAAAATTAACATAATAAGCAAAGAAACAGCAAAAAAAGAGATTATCAGAGAGCGTCATATAGTAGATTCAGCACAAATAATTGAATTTGTTGATTTAAATAGCAGTATAATAACAGATATAGGTACAGGTGGTGGTATGCCTGGGATAATTATATCAATTATGATTAAAAATTTGAAAAATTCTGCAAAAGTACACTTATATGAAAAAAGTCAGCATAAGAGCGCTTTTTTAAGAAAAGTATCAAGAGATCTAAAATTAAACACAGAAACTATACAAGAAAATATTTTTGAGGCACAAAATTTAGAGTCAGGCACAATAATGGCAAGAGCCTTTAAACCTTTACCTGTAGTTTTAGATTTAGTTTATAAAAATTTTAGTAGTTATAAAAATTTAATTTTGTTCATGGGTAAAAACGGAGAAAAAATATTAGAAGAAACTTTAAAAAACTGGGATTTTGATTTTGAAAAGAAAAAAAGCATTACAAGCACAGATTCATTTTTATTAAATATAAAAAATATTAAA
>JABMNQ010000141.1 GCA_013204495.1 Candidatus Pelagibacter sp. | reverse complement strand
TTTCAATAAAGCAGTCATTAATTTTTCACCAGATTGATTTGCTGGAACCATCATGAGGTTTTCAAGTACTGAAAGATTGGTAAATTCATGTGCTATTTGGAAAGTTCTTAAAATTCCTTTTGAAAACAACTCATATGAAGGAACGTCAGTTACATCTTCATCATTAAATAACACCTTCCCACTAGAAGATTTTAAATTTCCCGCAATCAGATTGAATAAAGTAGTTTTACCTGATCCATTAGGACCTATTATACCAGTGATTGATCCTTTTTTAATTTTTAACGAACAATTTGATACAGCAGCCAATCCTCCAAAATATTTAGACAAGTTTTCAATTTGTAAAATATTTTCGTTCATAAAATATTACTTATTTAATCTTTTATGAATGCCGTTAAGTGTTTTCTCTATTTTTTTATAGAAGCCCGATTTAGTTAGGTCTCTAACTCCTTGCTCATTTAAACCTTTAGGTGTTTGAGATTCTTTTACCAAATATTTTAAATCTTTTTTTGAATTTGCAACTGCATCTTCTGATAAAGCTAAAAATAAAGATGTAATATATTTTTGTGCGTTGTTTCTTTTAATTCCTCTTTTTACTAACCAGTCAGTCATCACTCTTAATAATTCATAAAATGGTGCCATCATTCCAGATGTCGCCCAAAAATTTATTGATGATTTTTCATTCTTAATTTCAACAGTTGTTCCAATTTTATTAAAGAAATCTTTTACTTTTTTATTTGGTGGGCAAATAGGTACTGGTCCCTTTTTTAATGAGATTGGAGGTAAAGGTATCGCTCTTATTATCTTTGCTTTAACTTTAATTGCTTTTTTTAATTCTGCTAGTGTAATTGTAGATATAAAGCTAATAATTATTTGGTTAGGTTTAAATTTAAGTTCTTTAATAATTTTTTCTCCTACAGTTGGTGTAATTGATAGAAAAACCCAATTACAATTATCTACTATTTCTTGATTATCTTTGGCAATTTCTACTTTTTTAAATTTTTTTTTAAGATCTTGCGCAATTTTTTTATTGCGTGGTGATATCAAAATTTTAGTAAATGATATTTTGGAGTTACAGATACCTGTAATTACTGAAGAAGCTATTTTGCCTGTGCCTATAAAGCCTAATTTCATAAGGCCTCAATATAAACGACTTATAAAGATTTTAAAATTAATTAATAAAGAAAGAGCCTCTAATTCTCAATAGCTCTCTACTTAATTCCTTGTTTTCTTTAAATGGTCTTCTGCCATGCAGCCAAAAATAATTATTAGCTACTATCGTTGATCCGGCTCCTAATTTAGTAATTACTTTATTCTTACTTTCTTCTAATCCGTCAGATAACTTTTGTAAGAAATTCCCTTGGTCCATATTTTGAGGTTCAGGAAACTGATCTATATATGAAATATTAGGTCTGCCCTTTTCGTCTGTTGAAAAAATAGGGTGTTCTACTTTATAACCTATATTTTTACTTTTTGGAGATCCCCAAATAAAGTTTTGCTTACTAATTGGATCATTAAATAAATCCTCACAATGCTCCCAATCATCAAGATGGAGCATAGCTGTCTCTCCACCTTCAACATTATGTTCTTCTATTTTAGTCATAAGCAACCAGTCTGTTACCTCTTTCACGTAGGTCCCATCTGTATGAAGATCCATATTTATGTATGCTTTTCTTAAATAAGAGTCACTTTTATCTTCATGCTTAACATGAAATCTTGCATAATATTTACCCGCCATCGAATCATGGTTTGGATTGCCTATTAAATGTGCGATCGCTGTTGATAGTTTAACTAAAAAATTATCAGTAATTTTTGAACTAATATTCTTTGGACCAATTATAAAACAACCTGTATTTCTGTCTCTCACTATAGAGTTAAGTAATTTACTTAATTTGTTAGATGTTAAATCGTCTAAACTTTTTGCAATAGTAAACCGAGTAAATGGTTTGTACTCAAGAGCGGTAATATCAAATTTATTAAATGGGAATATTAATTTATCTAAAATTTCATCATTGATTTGAATATTAACTATTCTTTTTGAGTTTTGATGCTCAGTTATTGTTAATCCTGAAATATTTTTCATTATAGATAGTTACTTAATAGTGTCATCATAATAGCAGAAATTATAGTTGGATAAACAAAATTTCTTTTTGAAATAAAAAATATAAATAAACAAAACAAAACTACAATAAATCTGCTCATGTAACTTGCGTCAGATAAAACACCCACAGGAAATATAATCGTTCTAGCTATTAATGCTGCAAGAGTTGAGTATGCAAGACAATTAAACCATCTAAATAATTTTGAAGTTTCTTTTATACCTTTTGATGTGACTGCTCCTAAAAACCTTGATAAAAAAGTAGCTAAAGATGTAACTAAAATTGCAAGAACTACACTAGTTGACATTAAGCTCCCCTATAAAGTATGCAATTGTTCCACCAATAAACCCACCTAGTAAGATTGACCATTCAGGGGAAAAAAAATAAAATATTGGTCCTAGTAATAAACCTAGTATTACAGAAGCTGTTATCTGGATGGTTTTCATTGCACCAACCATCATGCATAAAAAATAAATAGGATTTAAAATTGCTAATCCCATCATCATATTTTTATCTAAATAATCTGATAGATAAAATCCAACAAAAGTTCCTATAACTGCAGTTGTCCAGGTAGCACAGCCAATTCCAATCCAAAAATCTATTCTGTGTTTTTTTTCTACGCTTTTATAATTACTTTTCATTATTAACCACGCAGAGACTGCTATAAAGTGGCATGAAAAATAATATTTCCACTTAGGTTGACTTTTGTGGATCATCAAAGGGAATAAAGAAACGGCCATAGGATAAAGACGAGCATTTACAAACCATACAGCTAAAAAAATATTTAATAATGAAGCGCCCACTAATAACGACTCTGCCATTACTAAAGAGCCTGGTAACGCATAGGTTAGCATTGTAGAAAAAATACTTTCCTGAATGTTAAAACCTAAATTTTTAAGTAGGGCTCCAATTGCAATAAAACAGCACCCAAGTGCAAGTGCTGGACTATCTGGTGCTTAAAACCTTTAAAGAAAAACTCTTTATTAATCATTATTTTGTAATGATCTCAGGACCCATTACCATGGTTGGCAACCAAGTTGATAGCCAAGGAACATAAGTGACTATGATTAAAAAAACAAAAAGAACTGCCATGAATGGTAAAGCGGCTTTTACTACCTGAGCTAAGCTCATTCCAGTAATACCAGAAGTCACAAACAAGTTAAGTCCAATAGGCGGAGTAATCATTCCAATTTCCATATTCACTACCATAATTATACCTAAATGGATTGGATCGATACCTAACTCCATTGCAATTGGGAATACCACTGGAGCAACAATTAGTAGGAGTCCTGATGGTTCCATAAATTGACCACCAACTAGTAAAAGGATGTTAACTGCAATTAAAAAAGTGAACCAATTAAAACCTGCACTAAGCATAAATTCTGTTATTGTTTGTGGTATTCGTTCTGATGCTAAAACATGGGCGAATATTAATGCATTCGCAATAATAAACATCAGCATTACTGTAGTTTTAGTAGCATCCAAAATCGCTTGTTTAGTTTCTTTTCCTGCTAGCGCTGGTATTAGACCTTTAAACATAATTACAAAGTTACGCACCCAAATGCTTAGACCCTGATAAATTAATGATAGCACTTTAAAAGGTTGGATTGTTTGATAGCGCCAATAAATATACGCTATCATTAAAAGGATTGAAAAAATAAAGGACCATTGGAATCGATCTGTAAATTTTACGTTATCTAAATCCGACAATGCAAAAAAAGATAGAATTAAACAAACTAATAAAAAAGTTATTCCATAAACTATTGCTTTGAATCCAATGATTGCATCACGTGTGTCTGTTTTACGAATCCATGGTTCGTTTTTAAAAGGGCCCATGTCTCGATAAATAAATATTGCAACAAAAGCAGAGTATACTGCGGCTGCGGCTGCGGCTTCTGTGGGCGTAAACACTCCACCATAAATACCACCCATTATAATAACGATTAAAAACAATCCCCAAAAAGCATCTTTTCCACTTGCTATTAATTCACTTATCCCTTTCCACTTTTCAGCTGGTAGATTTTTGTAGCAAGCAACTACATAAATTACCAGCATCAACATTAAACCAGCAACTGCTCCAGGAACGACACCTGCTAGAAACATCCTTCCAACAGACACATCTACAGATGAAGCATAAACAACCATTACAATTGAAGGCGGGATCAAAATACCAAGTGTTCCTGCGTTTGCAATTATTCCTGAGGCAAATTCTTTTGAATAACCCACTTGTCGCATTCCAGCAATTGCAACCGTACCAATTGCAACTACAGTTGCTGGCGATGAGCCAGATAAAGCCGCAAACATCATACATGCCAGAACTGAAGCCATAGCAAGACCACCTCGAAAGTGGCCCACGGATGCAATAGCAAACCTGATTAATCGCTTAGCAACACCTCCTGTAGACATAAAGGTCGAAGCTAATATAAAAAATGGAATAGCTAATAGAGTATAGTGAGTTCCTACACCAAATAGTGAAATAGCGACTGATGATAAAGACTCACTAGTGAATAAAGCAACATATAAAATAGAAGATAAACCTAGAGATAAACCTACAGGTGCTCCAACAAATAAAAAACTAAGAACCATGACAAACAACATTAATGTTTCCATTACAATCTAATCCTTTAATATATTTTTGTTTTTATTCACAAGATCTTCAGCTTCGTGTCCTGCAATTACCATCTCACGTTCTCCACGATAGATATGCACCATAGCTTGTAAGCTTCTATAGCAAAGTAGTGCTAAACTGATGGGTAAAATAACAAGAACAAACCAACGTTGTACACGATCTTTAACACCAAATACTTCTTGAACCCAAACTGGCCATCGAAGTTCCTCAGTACCAATATTTATCTTGTACATTTTTGCCCAATACTCGATTGCACCAGATCTAGTTTCAATACCTATGGCTTGAAGCCAAGATGCATCAAGCAAAACCAAACCATAAACAAGACCAGTGCCAGCTCCAAAAATTGCAAGCCATTTAGCAACTGGTTTTGGGACAACTTTTATTAAAATATCTACTCCTAAATGTGAGCTTCGTTTTATACCATAGCTCATACCAATTAAAATCAGCCATGAGAATATAACCATGGTGAACTCAAGTGCAGCTGACCATCCAGTATTAAATCCATAACGAGCAACAACTTGACTAAACGAAACAACAGTTAACAATGCCATCAAAAAAACCATTAGATTGTCTTCTAATTTATCTACAGTCTTAGGATAAAAGTGCTCCCAAATAAATAGCACTATCACTATTCCAAATAATAAAAAATGAGGGGTGTATCCAGCTATCATTAAATTCTTTTATATAAAAAAAAGGGGGAGCACGCTCCCCCTTTTTTTGAATAATCTAAAAATAAAATTAAAACGAAGCTGCTGCAGCAATAAGGTCTGCACCAATTTCAGCTTCGAATTTCTTCCAAACAGGTTTCATAGCGTCAACCCATTGTTTACGCTGTTTTGCATTCAATTCGTTGATTTTACCACCTGCCTTTAAAATGTTTTGACGGTTTGCTTCTTCTTGATCTTTAACAGATTTATTTGCAACAATCGTAACATCATCAGCAATTTTTATGAATTTAGAACGAGTATCAGCATCAAGACTATCTAAAAATTCTTTAGAAGTCATAAACAAGTATGCAAGCAATTGGTGACTTGTTTGTGTTGTGCTATCCTGAACTTCAAAAAATTTCTTAGTATAAATGTTTGACCAAGTGTTCTCCTGACCATCAACTACACCAGTTTGTAAAGCTCCATATACCTCGTCAAAAGCCATTGGTTGTGGCGAAGCATCCATTGCTGCAATCATAGCTTTTGCAACATCTGAAGTTTGAACACGAAATTTTAAACCTTTTGCATCTGTTGGTAAAATTAGAGGTTTATTAGCTGAAAAATATTTCATTCCGCTCATCCAATAACCCAGTCCTACTAACCCAACATCTTCCATAGTATTCAATAAGTCTTTTCCTGATTTAGATGAAGTGAATGCCATTGCAGAATCCATATCTTTAAAGATAAATGGAAGATCAAATACTCCATACTTTTTTGTATAAGAGCCAAATTTTGATAGTGAAGGTGCTAATAATTGTACATCTCCTAAAAGAAGCGCTTCAAGCTCTTTTGAATCACCAAACAATGTACTATTTGGATAAACTTCAACACAAAGCTTACCATTTAGCTGTTTGTTTACTTGCTCAGCAAAATTGTTTGCAGCAACTACTTTAGGGTGAGTTGTTCCACCTGTTACATGTGATAGTTTGACAACACGCTCACCTGGATCGCATGCAGCAAAAGACGACGAAGTCCCTGCAGCAAAAACAAGTGCTAGTGCTAATAAAATAGAATTAATTTTCTTAAACATTTTTTGTCCTTATATTTAGATTAATAAAAAATTATTATAATAAATTGCTGAGAACAAACAATAAATTCATCAATTTAGATGACATTGTAATTCTGAAATTAAATAATTTGTATTTAATATCTTTGTATAAATGAAATAATTATAGCAATTATTATTAATATGCACGCTGAAATTGTATTAATAACCTTTGGGTTTGTTTTTATCCAAACAATTAATTTTCTAGCGAGTACGGCGTAAGCGATCAAAGATAAAAAATCTAAAACTACATACGTTGTTATCAAAATAAAAAATTGCACAACATAATTTGAATTAAAATCAATAAACTGTGGAAAAATTAACGGAAAGAACATCCATGCTTTTGGACTTGTTCCTGCTACTAAAAAACCATCTTTAAAGAATGAAAAAAAGCTTTTAGAA
>JABMNQ010000140.1 GCA_013204495.1 Candidatus Pelagibacter sp. | reverse complement strand
TTTTTGAAAGACTACGGACTGTAGTCTCAATTAATTTATAACTAACTGATATTTAGTCATTAAATTTTTAAAAATCCTTAAATTGCCATGAAACAGCCATGAGATTTTAAAAATTATAGGTTTTTTTATGGGTTTTGAACACCTATCCACCCTTATTTCCCAATCTCCTCAATCTTTCCATAAACACATCTGCAACAGCGTCTTTATTTGGGTTCTCCCCGATATAACTTAAAAAAGTACTTTCTCTTGAGTGCCCTGTGATCTCCATTAAAATAGGAGTTTCAATTTTTCCAAAATAATTGGTTGCAAAAGACCTTCTCATGGTGTGTGATGTAATTAATTCATATTTTGGATACATCCCAAATTCTACGCTTTTTGTTACTGAACTCATCTTATTTCCCCTAATGACTTGATCAATGCCAGCCAATCGACACAACTCCTTAATTTTTTTATTAAAAACCGATGCATTGGTTTTTTGTGGAAAATCTCTTCTTAGAAATTCCAGGACTGTAGGATCAATAATACCAACAGTGATTGACTTTTTTGTTTTGGATTTCTGTGAGGCTATGATACAGCGAAAAATCAGGGTGCCAGAAGAATAAATGCTAAATTTTTGCTACAATAATTGTTTTGAGACACTTTTTGTGTGCAAATAACAATTAAAGAAGGTCCGTGGTAAATCTTAAATGTCACAAAGTGGGCTCTAATGGTTTTTATCTTGATATAATTTCCTTATGCCGATTAAAACCTCAGATAAATCACCAAGGGTTATCTTCAGGATTCACTGAGAAATATAAGTGCCGATTAGAATCATTGAATGAACCTGATGGTAAATTTTAGAGGTTATTGAAATTTCTGTTTGCCGATTAGTATTATATGTTAATCAGGTCCCACGTGGAGGAGATACTGTCTTTCGGTTATCTCTTACAATTAAGATGAACTAAAAACCCCAATGAGAAACATCTTCTAAATTTTTTTAGAAAATTTCATGAAGGACTATTGTTATAATTTTTAAGACGTTTCGTTAAATATATAAATATTATTCCAGTACTTATATTCATTAAAAAGCATAACTATTAGTGAATACAATCTAAAATAGTATATTTGTAAAAAAAGACAATGTACAAACGAGTCCTAAAAGAAACTATTGAGAGTAAAATAAACAAAGGGAAAGCTATTATATTAATTGGTCCCAGACAAGTAGGGAAAACGACGCTACTTAAAACTATCATAGATACCAAAGAACATCTATTTTTAGATGGAGATGATCCTACAGTAAGAAGTCTATTAAACAATCCTAACACAACACAAATTAGAAGTATTATAGGGTCTAACAAAATCATTTTTATTGATGAAGCTCAAAGAATAGCCGGTATTGGGCTAACATTAAAAATAATTATAGATCAATTTAAAGAAGTACAATTATTTGTAAGTGGCTCGTCATCTTTTGATTTATCAAATGCAATTAATGAACCTCTAACAGGAAGGAAGTGGGAGTATGAATTGTATCCAATAAGTTGGGAAGAGTTGGAAAATACAGAGGGTTATGTGTCAGCAGAACAACAATTAGAAAACAGGATATTATACGGTTTCTATCCAGATATATTAAACAATCCTGGGGAAGAAAAAGAACTATTAAAACAATTGGTGAATAGTTATCTGTATAGAGATATTTTAGCCTTTGCAAATATTAGAAAACCAGAAGTATTAGAAAAATTGGTACGAGCTTTAGCTCTTCAAATAGGAAGTGAAGTAAACTACAATGAACTGGCTCAAATAGTTGGTGCAGATAAAAATACAGTTGCCAACTATATAGATATTTTAGAAAAAGGATATGTAATATTTAAGTTACATAGTTTTAGTAGAAACTTACGCAATGAAATTAAAAAAAATAAAAAAATATATTTCTATGATAACGGAGTTAGGAATATAATTATTGGAAATTTTAATCCTTTAGAATTAAGACAAGATACAGGTGCTTTATGGGAAAACTTTTTAATTTCAGAAAGACTTAAACAAAATAAGTATAAGAGTACAAATGCTAAAATGTACTTTTGGAGAACCAAACAACAGCAAGAGGTAGATTTAGTAGAAGAACATAATGGTATGATCTCTGGTTTTGAGTTTAAATGGAATAACAAGAAAAAAGTAAGATTACCAAAAACTTTTGTAAACGAATACGACGCCAAGGAAATCGTAATTGATAAAAATAATTTTAGAGAATTTATTAAAATATAGTTTACAAAAGAAATCAAAAGTTTAATACATCTTATGCCAATTAAAATTGAGCTTTTTGGTTCGGCTTTAAAAATCTCATTGATTAAATTTAAAGTTAGTTTGATGCCCCCCCTCACTGGAGTGCTTAGGTATCCCCCCTTATATACCCCATTTTTCGATGTCTTTAGAGGGAGGTCAATTCTCTCGATCAAATTTTTGGAAAATTTTGGTAAAAAAGTATCTTTTTTAAAAATAAAATTTTCTAGAATTTTTCTGAAAATCAGTTGTTATCTCCTAAAAAAAATAAAATATTTAGCATTTGTATAGAGGAAGCCTTTAGAGAAGTCAATTTCACCTTAACTTAAGTTGGGATAAAAGAGAGGATTTCAATTTGATTAAATAAGAATAACTAATTTAATTGAATTACTATTTTGACAAAATATCAAATAATTCGTGATTACTATAGTAATTCGTAACGCCTAATTTTTTTATGTTCTGTTTATTGAACGTAATAATTACATCCATTAGTAGAATAAAGGTAAATTTTTAGTATATTTACCCTCGTTAAGATTACGTGAGTAATATGTACCCTTATTTAAAATGACAAAATTTAATAGAAAAATACCTTACAATAGTTTACCAATATTACCTCCTAGAACAAATTTAGAAACTACTAAAGTGTTACGCAAGACTATTGATGCTAGTAGAGCGCTCGCAAAACTTAATGGTATGCTTACCAATTTACCAAATCCAACGTTGTTTTTGGATACGATTCATTTACAAGAGGCTAAAGCAAGTTCAGAAATAGAGAATATCATCACAACAAATGATGATTTATATAGATCTTTAGTAGCAGACAAAAAGTTTGATAACTCAGCTACAAAAGAAGTCATAAGCTACAAAGAAGCACTTTGGAATGGTTTACAACAAATAGAAACGCGACCTTTTATAAGTACAAACTTATGTGTTGAAATTGTACAAAGCATTAAAAAAAATACTGCAGGTATTAGAACAACGCCAGGAACTGCTTTGAAAAATACGAATGGTGAAATCATTTACACACCACCTTCAGGGGAAGCTATGATAAGAGAAAAGTTACATAATCTCGAAACTTTTATAAATGGTGACGATGCTATTGATCCATTAATTAAAATGGCTTTAATGCATTATCAATTTGAAGCGATACACCCTTTTAGTGATGGTAATGGTAGAACAGGACGCATATTGTTATTATTATATCTAAAACTCGAAAAACTGTTGGATACACCTGCTATTTATTTAAGTGAATATATCATTAAAAATAAGACTGACTATTATACGAAACTGAGAAAGGTAACTGAAAATAATGATTGGGAAGGGTGGATACTTTACATGCTTGAAATGGTTGAATATACAGCTAATAAAGGACTAGAACGCTTAAAAAATGTTACTTCATTAATGGATCAAATGGCAACAGAGATTAAGGAAACATTACCTAAAGTATATACTAAAGAATTGGTTGAAATACTATTTAGGTTGCCTTATACTAAACGACAGTTTTTAATTGATGCTAAATTAGGGACACCAAAAACCGTAGGTAATTATTTAATGGAATTAGAAAAATCTGGTTTTTTAATTTCTGAAAAAGTGGGTAAAGAAAAATTATATCTTAACCATAAATTAATGGCTATATTGGAAATCCCTTAATTTTCTTAGGTTGCAAATTTTTGAAAAAAAGAGTTGAATTAAGGCGTATTTAATTATTTTCTTGTACTGTTATACTATTAACAAACCTTATGAAGATCTTTTAGATTCTTTAGTAAATATGTGAAATTTAACGGAATCACTATTATGTACAAAAAAATCAATTTTCTTTACAAAAGGAAGGTGATATGATAAGATAACTCAGAAAGTTTAACAAAGAAAGTAAAAACCATTGAAGATTGTGTTATGATTAATAAAATCACACACTATAAAAGGACCTTTTAAGTTACTCAGTAAGTGTAAATCGTCAGCAAAAAGTGTACTGATTTAGTCAAAAACTAAGAGAGTGTTTTCAAAAATTATTAAATTTGAATTATTATGAAAACACCAAGAAAACAAACAACAGAAAATTACATT
>JABMNQ010000139.1 GCA_013204495.1 Candidatus Pelagibacter sp. | reverse complement strand
CCTACTTTTTTGTTTAAACTTTTAATATGCTCTATTGAGCTTTTTAAATCCTCAGTAGCCTCAGGATGTATAGTTATAATGTCTGCTCCAGCATCTGCATAATCTTGAATATATTTATGGACGGGCGAAATCATTAAATGAACATCAAATGGCAGCTTTGTATATTGTCTTAAAGCTTTGATAATTGGTGGCCCCATGGTTAAGTTAGGAACGAAATGACCATCCATGACATCCACATGAATCATATCAGCACCACCTTCTTCTAGTCGTTTAATTTCATTTCCTAATTGACTAAAATCAGCAGATAAAATTGATGGTGAAATTTGTATTTTTTTCATTGAGTACTAATTTAATAGTACCATTTTAAATAAAAACAAAATTATTTTTTACCAAATAGGTCGTATATCAGCCTAGAAATTTCACTATCTAGTGGAAAAGAAAGCATTCCCATTTCTCCATAACCAAGAACTAGAGGCATTAAATAAAATCTTACCATAAATATGAACCATGCCACATAGAGAGGAACAAAGATTGGAATAAGAAAGCTTGGAGTAATAAATTTAAATAAATTTAAAACAGGGTTTGTTAATTTTACAAATATTTTCATAAAGAAAAATTCAGAATCTTCTCTTTGAAAAAGGTTCATCGCAGATCTGCCAATTAGGGTGTACATTACGAGCCCTAGGGCATAATCAACAACATAAATGTAAGTAGGTATTTCCATTTTTGAATTTTTTTAAGGATAATAAGGGGGCAACTTTCATTGCCCCCTTAAAGTAATTATTTATTTGTTTCCAAGTATCGTCTTACCAACCGGTATACGTGTCTCATCAAGCATAGCACTAACAGCTTTCGCTTCAGCGTTATCCTCGTAAGTCATCATACTAACAACAACCATTAGTATAAAACAAACAGGAGCTCCGATGATTCCAAAACGTAAGTGATCAATACCTAACCAAGGTGTCATAGCCATAAACGCTGGCCCAACATAGATTAGATAAGCTGTACCTGCACCAAGACCACCAATCATACCTGCAATTGCACCTTGTCTTGTTGCTTTTTTCCACCATACACCAAGTACAAGTGGGAAAAACAATCCAGACATTGCAAAATCGAAGGCCCAAGCAACGGCACCAAGGATACTAGTTAATCTTAATGAGGCAACAAATGCTCCAGCTGCTCCAATTACGATTAGTAATGCACGTGCAACGATCAGTCTCTTTTGAACGTCAGCTTTTGGATCAATGATTTTATAGTATAAATCATGTGATAAAGCGTTCGCAATCGCAAGAACTAAACCATCCGCAGTTGACATAGCAGCAGCCATACCACCCGCAGCAACAAGTCCAGAGATAACATAAGGTAAACCAGCAATTTCAGGTGTTGCTAATACCACTACATCAGTTCTCATAAACCATTCATTTAACTGAAGAATTCCGTCTCCGTTAAAGTCAGCTATGAATACTTGTTTGGCAGCAGTCCAATCTTGAACCCATTGAATAGCTTGTACATCAGCAATTGATTTACCAATAATACTAGTAGCTAAGTTTGGATCTATTAATTGTAACTTGGATAGTGTCGCTAACATTGGCGCTGTAGAGTAAAGTAAGAAGATAAAAAATAGCGACCATGCTACTGATTTTCTTGCAGATTTTACTGACGGCGTTGTAAAGTATCTCATTAGAATATGAGGTAGAGAAGCCGTTCCCACCATCATACAAATTGTTAAAGAAATAAACTTCCATGCAGCCATAGCTCCATCAGGTACCGCAGAATGAGCAACTGAAATTGAGCTCAGTCCTCCTGGTACTCCAGCAGCTTTTAGGTCTGCAGCAGCGTTTTTAACTAAACCAAATTGTGCTTCAAGTTCACCTATTCTGGAAACTTCATCACCTAACATTAAGTGAGGAAAAGGAATGCCTAATTTGGCACCCATCCAGAAAACAGGCAATAAGTATGCAACGATCAATACGATGTACTGAGCAACCTGAGTCCAGGTAACCGCTCTCATACCACCCAACATTGAACACATTAAAATACTTATTAGACCAACCCAGACACCTAATTCAAAAGGTACTCCAAGTGCTCTAGAAGCAATAGTTCCTGTAGCGTTAATTTGAGCCGTCACATAAGTGAATGATGCTAAAACCAAAACAATTACAGCACAAAACCTAGCTAGGCTTCCACCGTATCTTGTTCCAATAAAATCAGGCACTGTGTAACAACCGAATTTACGTAAGTAAGGTGCTAGTAGTGAAGATACTAAAATGTAACCCCCAGTCCAACCGACTAAAAATGCCATGTAAGTATAACCACCAAAGTAAATACCACCAGCCATTGCTACAAACGAAGCACCTGACATCCAGTCAGCCGCAGTCGCCATACCATTGAATACTGTTGGCACTTGACGTCCAGCAACATAATACGCATCAACCTCTACAGTTCTTGATAGCCACCCAATTACGGCGTAAATCACAACTGTAAAAGACACAAACATAATACCTATCGTCTTAGCCGACATTCCAGCTTGTTCTGCTATAGCCATCAAAATGATGAATACCGCAAAACCACCTGTATAAAGACCGTAGATCTTAGGTAAGTTATCTGTAAATTTTCCCTTCATTTAGTTATCCTCCCTTTCGGCAAAACCAAACTCTTCATCAATTGCTTCCTGCTTGTTTGCAAACCAAAACAGAATAACAACGAAAGCAATTAGAGAACCTTGTGCACACATATAGTACGCTAAAGGATACCCTAAGAAACTTGCAGAGTTTAAACTTTCACCAAACATGAAAACGACATAACCGAAGAAAAACCACATAGCTAATGTAATAAACATTAACCCTTTGGTTTTATCCCAATGTTTTTCTCTATTTGACATTTTTGTCTCCCTATATAATTAAAGCAAATCATTACTTAAATCGAGGTGGAATGGAAGCTTAAAAAAATGCTGTATAGGGGCTATTTTTTAACTTTAAAACAACTATAATTAGAAAAATGACTACAAAAGAAAGACTTAAATTAAAAGATCTCAAACTTGGATATTTTAGAGAATATTTTTCACCCTTATTTAATTTATTTAAACCCAAGAAAAAAATTTCGAATATTGCTGATTTAAAAGATTTTATTCATAAAAAATCTGCCTGGATAACCCAAATGACACTTTATGGTTATTTAAAAACCAGAATGGGAGCAAAATATATTTTAATGTTTGAAAATGAAATCTTTCTAAAGTCTGTTGAGAAGGCAAAATGGAATATCTACATGGTAGCCATTCAAGATTTAACGTTGTTTGCTTTGTCCTATATAAAATCTGCTCAAATTTTTGATGCCACAGAAAATGCAAATGAAATTTTTAAAGAAATTTTAGATACAGAAGGTGAAAATAAACTTCCGTTAGATATTAGACAAAAAGCAGAGAGTGATTTTACCGAAAGACTAAATAAGATTAATTGGTTAACTCATCATAATTCTTTACCTTTCAATGACAGTGCTTTAGCTCTGTATCATTGGTCTCCAATTGCTGACGAATTAAAAACTTTGGATAGAAATATAGTATTAAATTCTATGAT
>JABMNQ010000138.1 GCA_013204495.1 Candidatus Pelagibacter sp. | reverse complement strand
CGCTCACCGAGGCTGTTTATGGCGAGCATAGTAAAATTGTTAAGTTATTATTGGAGAATGGTGCTGTAGTCGATATTGCAGATAACACTGGCAAAACCGCGCTTATTTACGCATCAGCAAATGGTAATTTACAAATAATTAAACTTCTACTGGCTAAAACAAAAGAAGTGAATAAAAAATATACTCATGACTTAACACCATTGATGTGGGCATCAGGCTATGGGAAAAATGATGCTGTAACGCTACTATTAAATGCTGGCGCAGACGCTAATGTTCAGGATGATCGTGGCCAAAACGCATTAATGATGGCAACTAGTGCTGGATATGTTGATGTAGTAACGCAACTTTTAAATCATGGTGCTCAACCAGAATTAAAAGATAACAACGGTAAATCTGCTTTTGACCTTGCTTCTGAGGCAAAAAATGAAGCGCTTATATTGGTTTTAAAGACAGCGATGTAGTGCCATAACAGTAAACTAATCTTTATATCAATGGAGTGGTACATTATTGCACTACTTAATAGCTTATAATACCTAACCTGGTAAGCACCACCATACGACGGTTTTTATACCTTTATATGTAGTATTTAATTTGGAAGTACCAAGACCCCACCATTTAAATTCATAAAAAAAATAGCAGCACAAATACTTATGCTGCTATTTCGATTGGAAAATAAAAGTTATTATAATTATATTTTCAACTACTGCTCAACTAATTATTAGCAATAAGTAATTTTTAACAAGCAGTTATACATAATAACTATTTACAAGGATTAATTAAAGATGCTTGCATTAATAATTTGTCAGAGCTAATGTCGTGTAATTAGCAACTAACACTAAAATCATGATGAAAAAAATAGCACTACTCCAATTCGACAATGATCCATGGACTAAAATTCTAAAAATAGCATTAGAAGAAACGCTTAAAAATAATTATGAAATTACATTTTTAAAGGATGCTTACCCAAAAAAAAATGATAAATTTACTTTTATTTTTATGCTGGGAATTAGGCCCATAATCAAAAAGAATCTAGATGGATCGAGAATAAAAAAACAAACTAGATTTTTAATTGAATTTGGTGACTATTCACATGATCAAAGAACATCTGTTGAGGATTGTTATTTTTATTTTTTGGAGGGCGATTCAAAATATGCCAATCATTACAGGAAACTTCCCAAATTTATTTTTGATCATCTGCTTTTTCAAGAACAAAATGATGAAAATATAACAATATTTGTTGACCATTTTTTGGGGAGAGACTCTTATAATGATTTGGTTTATGATCAAATAAGCTCTTGCCCTTTTCCTTTGAGGGTTTTTTACCAGCATCATAGTGGAATTATTGAAAACCCTGACAAAAAAACATTTTTGTCTACAATTGACCCCTATAACAAAAAATTTAAATTTATTCCATTTGATGAAATAGCAAAGATTTATCGTCAAACACATGCTTTTTTCCCTACACACAGTGAAACCCAAGGAATGGTAGCTCTAGAAATAGGTGCTTGCGGAGGGCTTACTTTTATGAAACCAAATACTTACCCTGGGGATGTGCCTACTAAGTTTTATCATGTCTACTATGATGAAGACCACCCAATTGACTGGAAGTATTTTTTAGAAGAAACCGGACCAGAAAAAAGAATAAAATATCGCGATCAAGTTTTAAAGGAATATACCTTTAATTTATTTAAAAATGAACTTTTAGAAAATTTAAAAGATATTGAGGCGAATGGCCCTAATAAATTAAGTTAAAAAAAACATCTAACCTCTATTACAAATACTTCTCTGATTCCTGTCATTCAAAATACATATAATATTTATTTTTTCTATTCACTAAAAAACAAATAACATTTTATTTTCATACCAATACTTTTAGGACAAAGGGACTTTCAGAAAAATTCATTAATCTTAACTAAGTAAATTCATTAAGTATTAAATTTGAGATACCCCGAAACCTAGGATGGAACAGGGGTTTAATACGGAGTGTCAAAATAATTGACGGTATTATTGTG